>JAIRZA010000038.1 GCA_031267475.1 Spirochaetaceae bacterium
AAAAAATGATACGCACACTGCTATCATAGGCGCGAAAGACGGAAACAGCAATATTATGCCGTCCAGAGTCTTTTGACAAAAAAAGCTCCACCAGACGAACGGCGGCAGCATTGTGTAAACCGCCATTCCCATAACGGCGGCGATTTTTCGCGGAATTCTATGACGCGACAGTGTGTCTTTAGCCAGTTCTATCAATGGGTGAAACGCCATAATAAGCGCCGTCCACAGAAGCGGCGTTAAAACAAGGCGCAGTATATCGCGGCTGGCGCTCCAAACTGTAGAATATACAAGCGCGGACGGAACGAGCGCGAGCAGTGTAAAACCAGTGTAGTCCGTGATACCGCCGCGTGGATAAAAAAGCGTGATGAGTTTAGCGGCAATCAGCGGCAGCAGGACCGGCAGGCTTGTATAATCCATGAACGCGCTTAGATAGCGAGATAGACCAAAGCCGTAGGGCTCAACTAGCGAAGGTACAAAAAAGCGGACAATCGCAATCGCGCCCCCCGTAAGGAGCGCGTATAATTCTCCGGAACCGCCGCCCGGCGGTCTTATGGTAATCCAGAACAGATAGAAAACCGGAGTCCACAAGATGCAAAACAGTACCATTTACTTTGCGCCGGCGTCCGCTGACTTTTTTTGCGGCGGCGCGGCCGGAATCACGCTTAGTTCTTTTATTACGCTTACAAGCTCCGTATCTTTTTCCATTTCTTCAATAGTTGCCGGCAGTCTCCACGTCCAATTGAATTCGTTGGATGTCCCCGGAATGTTTATCCGCTCCGACGCCGGGTCTTCCGCGTACCAGCGCGGGGTAAGGTGCAGCAGATCGATAAGCGGGAAAATCCGCCAGCGGGAGCCGGCGGAAGCCGCTTGACGCAGGAAGGCGCGGGCTGTTCCGGGGTTATAGCTTTTTGGCAGCGAAGGCGCTCCGTTGAAGGCGGCGAATAGCTCTTGATCGGCTTCGTCATTCCACCATTGCCGCAGTGTTGTGCTGTCGTGAACCGATGTTGTGCAGACCGAGAGGTCGGGATACTCGTTGTACGGGATGTATGGATGGCCTTCTGTGTTCCAGTCCCGCTCCCAGCGCACTACTTTTAGCGAAAAGATTTTCAGCTTATTAAGCACACGGGGCACGCACTCGGTTTGAACGCCTAAATCTTCGGCGCAGGCGATCATGGACGAGCCTTCCGTTAAGACGGAAAGTAATTTTTTTGCTTCTTTTTCCCATTTTTTTTCGGCGATTTCATGTTTTTCCGCCAAAAACTTTTCGAGTCTCTCGCGTTCCGCTCCGGAAAGCGAAGCGTATTGCCGGGAATCGCGGTATGTCCAGATGCAGGAGTAGGCGTCTGTGTCATACTCTAAAAAAATGCGGTTGCTTAGCTCTTTTATTAGGTATGTTTTCGCGGCGGCTGGTATATCTAGGGCGTTTATGTCCGCGTCGAATTTTATTGTTTTTTTGAAGAGCCACAACTCTTCATTGCCTATTCGGTCGAGCGCAAGGTCGAATACGCGCCGCACATCATTTTCAGGGCAGCCGCCTCGCTGGTATACCGCGTCCCAAACTTCGTGGGTTGGGATATGAGGTAAAGTGAGCCAGCGGATTCTTGCGTCGTCAAAAGACAATTCCCGTAAATCTTCTGTTTTTATCGGGGTATAGGGGACAAAACGCCCCATTTCCGCGGAGCTGTAATGCCTGTTTGTAGCCCAAATTCTAAAAAATCCCAGTACATGGTCGATTCTGAAGGCTTTGTAGTATTTTTCCGCAGATTTTATGCGGGCGCGCCACCAAGTGTAGTCGTCTTTTGCCTGCGCCGCCCAGTTGTAAATGGGGAAGCCCCAGTTTTGACCTTCGGGGCTGTACATATCGGGCGGCGCGCCTGCCGAAAAGCCCTGGTGAAAGTATTCAGGATGCGCCCAAACATCGCAACTGTCCAAATTCATCAAAATTGGGAGGTCGCCTTTAAGTATTATGCCCATGTCCGCGATGGTGTCCGCCGCAGCTCTGAATTGCTTGTCCAGATTCGCTTGAAGCCAAACCCAAAATAGGTGATCGTTCTTGCGCAGCGGGTCGTTCCACAATGCCTCGATGTCTTTGGCGTTGACTTTTTGAAAGGCTTTCCAGTCTTTCCAGCTTTTTTCTTCGTTGGACTCTTTCAGCCTGCGGAAAACCGCGTAGGCTTTTGCCCATTCGTTTTTTTGAAGCCATACGCTGATTGTGGTGTCGCGCCCAATCTTGCCGGCGTTATCCGTGAAGATTTTCCGCAGCAGGTCCATCTTTGCTTTAGCTATTTTGTAGTACGGAAAGCGGATCTCGTTATTAAACTTAGCGCCTATTGCGTCCAATTCGCTTTTGTACTCCTGCGCTTCGCCAATATCCGCTATCCTTAAATAGATAGGATTCAGGGCAAACGCCGATAACGCGCTGTATGGCGAGCTTTCATAACCGCTGTCGTTTACAGGGAGGATTTGGATGAGTCCTATATCCATTTTTTTACAGAATTTCGCAAATTCTACAAGATCATGAAATTCCCCGACTCCTATGCTGTTCTTGCTTCGTAAAGCGCCTACCGGAACAACCACGCCAATAAGCCTCTTGTTTGTCAACGTGTCCGCCATAACATTTCTCCTCAACTTTAATAATAGAGTTGTTCGATAACCTCAGTTATCGAACAGCAACCGCTTGAAAACAGAAAAGCGCGCCGCGTTTTGCAAGGTCTGTTCAACAATCAACCGTGTTGTTGAACAAGTACCAATGGACCTGTTAGGTTTAAGTCCTTTTTAATGGAATTTGCTCTAAAACCGGAATTTCTGAACAATTATACTACGGCGGCAAGCATCAAATATGCTGTTACTATAATCTATTTGAAGTTTACGGGCAATACACTGTCCGCGTAAAAAGGCTTGGACTTTTTTTACCGTTCACCGATAATGGGAAGTATGTATCATTTTGAAAAACAAGTTATGGGGGCGGCGCGGCTTCTGTTTTGCTGCCTGACTCTGTTTTGTATGTCATGCGCTTCAACCCAGCCTAAATCCGCTCCGCCGGAAGATGATGTTCCCTACCTGTTTATAAACGAGCTCGCGGCTGCTCTTGACGCGGGCGACATAGACGAGGCGCTCGCGCTTTTCGACTCCTTGAGTCCCGAAGACGCTGAATTACGGGAAAACCGGATGCTCAAAGCATCGGTTATGCTTTCCGCCGGTGATATAGACGGCGCACGCGCTATTACGGAGGCGCTGATTAGCGAGGACGGCGGCGATATTGAAAGCCGGTTTATTCTTTCAAATATAGAGGGCGCTTCCGGTAGAAGCAAAGAGCGGCGGACTCTGCTTGAAGGGATTATAAAAGACACCCCTGATCATGTTCCTTCGCTTAACGCGCTTGGTCAGATTTTTATTGTCTCAAAATCGCTGCGGCAGGCGGCTTCGTATTTTGACCGCGCGCTTGCCTTGGAGCCGGACAACATGAGTTCGATAGCCGGAAGAGCAAATGTTTACCGGCTGGAATATAAAAACAGCGAGGCTGAGGAGTTGTTTAACAAACTTGTCGCGCTTTATCCAGAATATGGCGAATCTTACAGCGAGCGCGGGCGCTTCTATCGTGAAACCGGCAATTTGAAACAGGCGCTTGACGATCTTAGCAACGCGCAAAAATTTGACCCGGGCAGTTATTGGGTTTCTTATGACAAGGGGCGCGTTTTGCTTGAATTGAGACGACGGGAGGAAGCCCTTGTGGAATTTGACAACGCTATTAAGATTAATCCTGAGATATTTATATCGTATGTATACAGCGCGGGTATTCGTGATGAATTGGAGGATGTAGACGGCGCGGCGCGCGATTACGAGGCTCTTGTCCGTCTGCGTCCGGATTATTATTTCGCGCTGGAAGGGCTTGGTGTTCAGTTGATGAAAAAGGGTTTGTACGCAAACGCCGCGCAAGCATTCGCCGCGGCGTATAAGGCCGCTCCAACAGCCGAAAGCAATTATGCCATGCTTGCGGCGGTCAATATGCTGAAAAGCGGCGGAAAGCCCAATGAGGTAAAGCCTTTTATAGAGCAGGCAATGAAAAAAGTTGACCGCAGTAAGTTGGATTATCATGTTTTGCGTCTATTTTTCGATCTTTCGGGAGATTCTGATGTAGCCCGCCGCATCGATCAGGAAAAGAGCGAGCGTACTAAGGCGCAAATGTTGTTTTATTTGGCAAACTATTATGATATTAAGGGCAATAATATGCTGGCGAATAAATTTTTTGTGGAATTCCATGATATGAGGCGTATGGATCTTGTGGAATGGCGCTTAAACGAGTGGATTTTGAAAAACCGGAACATTCAACTGGGTGATACCGGCGGCGCAAGCGATGTCGCCGCAACCGGAAAAGGCTGAACATGACTGAAGAAAACGGAGAAACACGAATAGATTTACGGCTTGCCGGACGCGATATAATTCTTGTCGGCACCGCGCATATTTCAAGGGAAAGTATAGACGAAACACGCGCCATTATTCAGCGCGAACAGCCCGGTATGGTTTGCGTGGAATTGGACAGCGGGCGTTTTGCTTCTATGACGCAGAAAGACAACTGGGCGAAACTTGACATTGTTAATGTGATTCGCGGAGGCAAGGGCTTCTTGCTGATTGCGAATCTTGTTTTATCGAGTTTCCAGCACAGGCTTGGAAACGAATTAGGGGTTAAGCCCGGTGAAGAAATGCACGCCGCTGTTGATACGGCTAAGGAACTGGGGATTCCGTACTCGTTCTGCGATCGCGAGGTACAGTTGACTCTGCGCCGGGCGTGGGCGAAGTGCGGGTTCTGGAGTAAATGCAAGCTGATCGCCGGTCTGTTGAACAGCGCTTTTACAACTGAAAAACTTAGCGAGGCGGAGATTGAAAATCTTAAAAAGCAGAGCGAGCTTGACGGTATGATGCAGGATTTGGCGGATTATCTTCCAGAGGTGAAGGCTACGCTTATAGACGAGCGCGACCGTTATCTTGCCGCTAAGATTTGGGAGAATTCCGCAAAAAGCGAGAATAACAAAACTGTGGCTGTGGCCGGCGCGGGGCATCTTGAGGGGCTTAAAAAGCATATTGAGCTTATCGCGAATGGGACGGAAGGCGCTGATGTTTCTGATCTGGAGACATCGCTGCCGCCGGGTATTAGCGGTAAGATACTGAGCTGGGCGCTGCCGGTTCTTATTGTGGCTATTATCGCCGCGGGTTTTTTTCGGGCCGGCGCGGATTTAAGTATCGAAATGCTGGTAAATTGGCTGCTTTGGAATGGTTCGCTTGCCGCCGCCGGCGCTCTTATCGCGTTTGCCCACCCGCTGGCAATACTTGTGTCGTTTATCGGCGCTCCGGTGGGGACGCTGAGTCCTTTTATTGGTGTGGGGCTTTTTTCCGGTGTAACGCAGGCTTTGTTGCGCCGTCCGCGTGTTGAAGATGCTGAAACTCTTACGGAAAGTATAACTAGTATTAAGGGTGTCTATAAAAACCGCATTACTCATGTGCTGCTTGTTTTCTTCTTGTCTTCTTTGGGCGGCATGATAGGCAATATAATTTCTATACCTAGTTTGGCGGGAATTCTTTTTCACTAACCGGCCGCCTGCTGGTTCGCTTGCCGGCGGATGCGGCAGGGCGGTCAAATGGTTTTACCTTTTGGGTGTTTTTAGACGGCGGGATTGTTCGACAGCGCTTTTGCCTGCTTGTCGAACAAGCCCGTTGAAGCAGCCGCGTTTTACCGGCGGCAGCTACAGTTGCCGCGGCAGCCGTAGGTAGCTGCCGCCGGAAATTAGCGTAACTCCGCGATAATCTCTTTTAGGATACGGCTGGTGTCATCGTAAGCCGTCTGGCAGGTGCCGACTTGATGGTGTCCGCCGCCGCCGTACTTGAGCATCAGGCTGCCTACATCAACTTTTGCTGTTTTATTTAATATGCTGTAGCCGACTGTAATCACGCAGTTTACCTTTTTTTTGCCGTCTACCACCCATACTGAAATATTCTGCTCGGGAAATAGAGTGTAGATAATAAAGCGGTTTCCCGCGTGTATGGTTTCTATGCCGCGCAGGTCGACGACTAGGGCGTTGCCTTCGATTTTTGAGTGATCGTTTATCATTCTGATAAACATATCGTTTTGCTCAAAATAAACTTCTATCCGCTCTTTAACATCCGGCATCGCGAGTATCTCGTCAATGGGTTTATCCAGCGTGGCGCTTGCCAGTTTTTTCATTAAATCGAAGTTGCTGATTGTAAAATTCCTGAAGCGCCCTAGTCCCGTGCGCGGGTCTACGATAAATCCAAGTAATACCCAGCCGCTGGGATGCATTATTTCATCAATTGTAAGGTTTGCCGAATCTAGTTTATCGACATATTTTATCATTTCGGCAAACTTGCCTAGTTTGCTGTCTCCGCCGTAGTATTCGTATATAACGCGCGCGCAGCTTGGGGCCGGCCGCGAACTTCCCTCGAATTTGAGTCCGGCGCCTAGTCTCTCCTGCTCGCTCGAATGGTGGTCAAACCACAGCGCGCAGCCTTTGACGTAAGGGACATTCGCTACAATATCGTTCTTTGTAGCATCGATTAAACCATCCTGAATATCTTTTGGATGTACAAACAGCCAATCATCAACTAGTCCGATGGCTTCTAGCAGCGCTCCGCAAGCCAAACCGTCAAAATCAGACCTTGTAATTAAACGCATATACTTGCCTCCAGTATTGGACTGTATAGAAAATCTTCTACTAAGTAAAGAGGGGGGCGCGGCGGGTGTGAAAATTGCCGGCGGCGTTTTTTTGGCGGCGACGCGCCGGCGGTGTTTTTTGGCGGCGGGAGAGTGGGGTTAGTTTGAGTAGATGCCGGTTATGTTGATGTCGCTCCAGTAGCTGGAGTATGCCTCTATATTGCCGGATGCTTCTTCCCAGATGTTTTGCAGGGCGTAATTCAGTTCGCGGCTTGCTACTCGTCCGCGCGCGTCTATCTGTGAAAGGTTTGTCTCGCCATACGAAAATATTAGGTGCTGGTTGTCTATGTTTCCAAAGTAATAGGTTTCGTGATCATCGCGCAGTTTGAAGGTTTCATCAGCGACTCCCGCTCCTAAGGTTATGTCGACGGGGACAGCCCCAAAGCCGTCAATCCAGAATTCAACCCAGTAATGCGGGGTCGCGCTGCCGGTTTTTGCGCAAAGGATTCCGGCTACGGGTATGGCCGGGATGTTCGCGGCGCGGCATAACGCGCAGTACAAAATGGCCGCCGTATATGGGTTGAGTTCTTTTTCTAACAGGGTTTGCTGGATGGGTGTGTCTGGTTTTTCTGCTAGTATTGTGAACTCTTCCAGAATTCCTTTGTAAATGGAGCGGGCTTTCAAATATGGGTTCTGTTCCTCGCCGGTGAATTTCGCGGCTAATGCTTTTATTCCGGGGTTGTCCGAAGGTACGGCGGCGGATGCTTGGGTCCATGTGTTTGGCGTGGACGGCTTTGCTCCTATGTTGATGAGGCTGGGTTGTACTGTTGTTTCCGTGTTGTATACGTCAACGAGGTAGGAAACGGATATGCGTCTGTTGTCTCCTGTTTTAAGGTCGGTGAGCCGGAATAGCGCGATGCCGTGGTGGTTGTCTACGAATGGTTTTGAGCTGCCGGCGAGGATTTCTTTGTTTAGCTGCGATGCGGTGGAGGCTGGGACCGGGCAGTTTAGGTATATGCTGTTGGGCGGGCTGGCGTTCTGTGTTTGTATGTCTACGGAGTATGAGAGTGAATAGGTGCGTTTGTCGCGTATGGTTTTTATGCCTGGTTTTGGGTTTACTTCAAAAACGGCGGTGTTGCTTCTGCCGCGCGGTGTGCTGACTTGTACTGCGCCGCTGGCTGCGCCGTCGCATACTTGTACGTGAATTTCCCGTTCGTTCCATGTGCTGTAAGCGCTGTTGTAGTCGCGCGCTTCGATGAGTTGGTTTTCCGAGGCTTCCGCCGGGATGGTGTGTGGTCGTTCGGCCGCCCAGTTGAAAAATACGGCGCTTTCGTTTCTTGAGTTGCCAAAGCCGCTGCCTTGTATGATGATGAGTTGTCCGATTGACGCGGAGGCTGGGCGGATTTGTCTTATTACCGGCGCATAGCTGGTTTGTGTTTCGGGGGGGGACGGCATTGAGCCTAGTGTTGAAAATAGTACGGGGTTGCTTTTTTGGTTTTGTCTGTGTACGTATATTAGTCCGGATTCTCCAAAATCGGGGATGCGTAATATGATTTTTGTGTTTGTCCATTCGATGTATGATGAAATTGTCGGGCTGACTCCGCCTATTGTAACGAAGGATTCGTTTTGCTCGCTGCCGAAGTTCTCTCCAGTGATTGTTAGGTTCTGTCCGGTTATCGCAAATTGTGGGTCTATTGTTGAAATTTGTGGTTTTTCGCCGCCGCATGATGTTGTTAGCGCGATGGATATTAATAGTAAGCTGATTTTCACCGGATGAAGGTATCTAATCATGGGTAACTATCTCATAAAAAACCAACATCGTAAACCCGCCAGCGCCCCGCCAGCGGGTTTCTATGCGCTCCGCGCTATATCCCGCGAGTTGTCTTAACACATAATGACGTGGAGTTTGCGCTTGCGCAAACTCCGGAGCTGAACGCGCCGCGTTCAGCCCTACGCGGCGGCATACCCACATACGCTGGAGCCCCACATAACAAGGGCGCGGAGTTTCGCTATGCGCCAGCCAGCGTAGCAAAATGCTGCGCATTTTGCTTTAGGAGTTTCGCTATGCGAAACTCCGGGGATCAACGCGCGTTGCGCGTTGATCCCTACGCGGTATTATCCCCACAGTCGCTGGAGTCTCGATATGACCATACGCAGAAACAAATAGGACACCCCGCCTTTTGTGATAGAATGGAAAAATTATAAAGAACCCATTCAAACACGGAGGCAAACCATGAAAGGTTCAATAGGGCGTCCCACACAAATTGTAACGGTAATCCCGCATCTGCGACAGATGTCGCGCCTGTCAACAACAGAGCTTTCTACCAATCAAGCAAAAACGCTAAAACAGCGATTAAAAAAATAATCGCCCGGTTTGGATCAGACATTAAAATCATCAGCGGCAACGGAAGTGAAAACATGAAGGATGTTGAAACATTTCTCGCTCAGATGAACATCACCCAGTATTGGACGCGCCCTTATACTCCGAAAGACAAGGCGTTTAATGAACGTTTTCATTGAGCGCTTTATCGGGACGCTTCAAAGGGAATGTTTAGATTATCACTACGAGCCGTTAAACGTGAAGGAGCTTTCAGAGATTACAGACGCTTGGCTGGATAAATATCATTTCTACCGTCCGCATGAGGCGCCCGGTTTCTTGACGCCGCGCCATCTTT
>JAIRZA010000048.1 GCA_031267475.1 Spirochaetaceae bacterium
CTCAACGTAGTTATCGGACAGACAGGCGTTACACTGGACAACGTGGTCATGAACGTAGGGCAGTCGGCTGCCGGATACGGCTTCGAGTACCTCGTTTCAACGATGGACCGCATCAAGGCGGCGGCTCTGGCTCAATCTGACGTGCAGTTGCAAGTACCAATCGTTACACCCGTAGGCCAGGAAGCGTGGGGCGTAAAGGAAGCCGTCGCGTCTGAAGCGGACTTTCCGGAATGGGGAAATCAGGAATTACGCGGCATCGACATGGAAATCTGCACAGCGTCCGCGGTCATCGCCGCCGGAGCCAACGCGGTCATTCTAAAACACCCCAAATCTATCGAGACAGTATCCAAGCTTGTAGCGGCTTTGGTTTAAGGAGGAATTAAAAATGGCATTAAAAGGACTAGATTATTTTAAGTTTACACCAAAGACAAACTGCAAAGAGTGCGGTTGTCCTACCTGTATGGCGTTTGCGATGAAAGTCGCTCAGGGCGGCATAACAATCGATAAGTGCCCCTACATCAAACCGGAGGATCTCGCCAAATTGAGCGAAGCGTCCGCTCCGCCCATGAAAAAATTCACAGTCGGCACAGGTAAATTCGAGTTTTCGCTTGGCGGCGAGACGGTTTTGTTCCGCCACGAGAAAACCTTTGTTTCAAAGTGCCTGTACGGTGTCAATGTTACAGGCGATAACGTAGACAAAGTCTTAACAGAGGCTAAAAAAGTTGACTATGTTCGCATCGGCGAGCGTATGTTTTGCGAAGTGGTCAATGTCGAGTTCACCGGTGATAAAGCAAAGTTCCTTGACGCGGTAAAGAAAGCGAATTCTGCGGAGCGTGTTGTCATTCTTGACTGCACCGACACAGCCGCCGCGAAAGAAGCCGTTGATATTTGCAAAGCGAATAAGCCGGTACTGAACGGCGCGAATGAGACAAATTTTGCGGATATGAGCAAAATTGCGACAGACGCGGGAGTTCTGCTTGGCGTACGCGCCGAGTCGCTCGAAGCATTGTACGACGTAATTCAAAAGATAGAAGCCTCCGGCAATAAAAACCTTGTGCTTGACACAGGAAGCAAGTCGGTAAAAGACACGTTTGCCAACGCGGTCGAAATACGCCGCACGGCGCTTAACCCCAAAAACGGCGATCGTACTTTCGGCTATCCCTCAATAGTAAACTTGAGCAAACTTTCAGGCGGCGACCATGAGTGCGAGGTTGCTTTGGCGGCGGTATTTACACTGAAATACGGTTCAATAATCATTATGAGCGGCATGGATTACGCCGCCGCGCTGCCTCTGTACGGACTGCGCCAGAACATCTTCACCGACCCGCAAAAACCAATGCGCGTTGAGCCGGGCATCTACCCAATCAACGGCGCGGATGAAAACTCCATTTGCGCTACAACGGTTGATTTTGCGCTGTCGTACTTCGTTGCGTCCGGTGAATTTGAACGCGCCGGAGTTCCAGTAAATCTAATCATCTCCGACGCGGGCGGATATTCGGTGCTCACCGCCTGGGCCGCCGGAAAACTTACCGCCGCTTCAATCGCCAAATTCGTCAAAGAAAAATGTGAAGACAAGTGTAAAAATAAAACACTTGTACTCCCGGGCAAAGTCGCGGTTCTTAAAGGCGAGCTAGAGGAATCGCTTCCGGGCTGGAAAATCATCGTGGGTCCCAACGAGGCTGTCGGCATCGTCAAGTTTATGAAGGATCTTAAATAGTTCAACGGAACGGCGGCGGACGCAATGTTCGCGCCGTTTTTTTAGTTAGTTATACGGAGACTAAAATTTTCGGATAACTACCGCTGAAAACAGCAAAATACGGAGTATTTTGCAAGATTTGTTTAGCAATGGACTTGCCTGAGAATATCGAACAAGTTCAGTTTGCAGCATAATGCAAGGAGAAAATTATGGCTGAAAAATTCATTATGATTGGTGAAAACATTCACTGTATCGCGCCTTCAATCAAGAAAGCAATGGACGAGCGCGATCCGGGACCCATCCTTGAAAGGGCGGAGAAGCAGCTTAAAGCGGGCGCGACATACCTCGATCTGAACATCGGGCCGGCGCGCAAAGGCATTCAGGGATTGATGGCTTGGGGTATTAAAATCCTTCAAGAAAAATTCGACAATGTGCCGATAGCCCTCGATACAGCCGACATCAGCGAAATCGAAGACGGCATCAAGGTATATAACCGTTCAAAGGGCAAGCCCATTGTAAATTCCGCCGATGCCGGCGAGCGCAAGAAATATATAGACGTAGCCGCGGCTAACGACGCCATCGTGTTTGCCTTATGCTCAAAAGAAGGCGTACCCGGAGACAACAGCGAACGCGAACAATATTGTCAGGAAATGCTTGAGCACGGCATGGGGCTGGGCATGGACCCGTCCGATTTGTGGTTTGATCCGCTTTTTGTCGTAATCAAAGGAATGCAGGATAAGCAAAAAGATGTTCTTAACTTTATCCGCTATCTTTCTGAGCAAGGCTTGAATTCGACAGGCGGTCTTTCAAATGTCTCCAACGGAATGCCCAAACATGTCCGCCCGATTGTAAACTCATTCATGGTTGCTATGTCAATAGGCGCCGGACTTACGTCCGCCATCGTCAATCCTTGCGAAGTACAACTTAGTACCGCCATACGGTCAGCCGATGTCATCATGGACTCGGTTCTGTACGCCGATTCTTTCCTTGATGATGTTGAAGAAGCCTGCGGCAAAAAATAGCAGGGATAGACAGGTTTTCACGTGTTAAACGCGGCGGAGCGGGGGCTGGTTTATTCAAATGAATAAACCAGTGTTGAAAATCCCCGCCACGCGGTTAAATAACCGCGAAGTTAAAGAAGACGCAGGCAGTGTTTTGCGTTTTTATCTTCGCGGTTAGTTTTTTACGCCGGTATGCTTCAATTTGAAAAAATTATCCAAGACTCGCTCAAAGCCGCCGGCGTAAAAGACGGCGATACATTACTTGCGGCGATTTCCGGCGGGGCGGATTCCACCGCATTACTTTCCGCGCTTTCCGCTTTGCGTGATAACGCCGGCGGCTTTAAGTTATACGCTTTACACGTTGACCACGCCCTTCGCGGTGATGAAAGCCGCGGCGACGCTATAGCCGCGGCCGCGCTTTGCGAAAATTTTAACACACCCTGCCGCGTCATTACGGCGGAGGAAGGCCTAATTGAGAAAATGGCGCGGCGAATAGGCATAGAAGCCGCGGCGCGAGACTTTCGCCATACCGCGTTGCGCGAAGAAGCGGATAGATTGAACGCTCGGTTTATCCTAATCGCCCACAATCGTGATGATATGCTGGAAAATACATTGCTTCGCATACTGCGCGGCTCCGGACCCGCCGGCCTTGCCGCAATGCCGGCGCGGAACGGACGCATCCTCCGCCCGCTAATTACAGTAAGCCGCGCGGAAATAATCGACTATCTTTTGAAACGCGGCCTTTCATGGCGGGAAGACTCCAGCAACAAAGACGAGCGCTATCTGCGTAACCGTGTACGCCGCCGCCTTGTGCCGCTGCTAGACGAATATTTTTCTGATTGGCGGCAAAACATAAGCGCTTTAGCGGAAACACAAGCGCTAACCGCTGAATTCCTTACCAAAGAGGCGGCGCGGCGTATAAACTGGCAAGAAATACCCGGCGGCAAACTATGCTGCGATATTAGGCGATTCGCGGCGGAAAGTCAAATTGTACGCGAAGAGGCGCTTTTTTTAGCGCACGACAGCATAACGGCGCGGAAGAACAGCGATGACGCGACGGATGTTGACGCTCCGTTGCCGCCGTCCGCCGCGCCGCGCCGCGCCGCATTGCGCGGCGCGGCGCGGATGCTCGGTTCTATGACGCTTGAAGCGAGTAATAATGTTATCACCGCCGCGCCTTGCAAGCGGCGTTCATCTGAAGAATGTACATCGATTTTGATAGATAAGCCGGGTATATACAGGTTAAAAAAATTGTCTATTGAATGTATCGCAGGCGCTGATTCAAGCTACCGCCTGATTGTGCGGGAAATTGAGCAGTGATTTTCTTGAAAAACTAATGACAAGTGTAATAAATTCCGAAGTTTTTCTTGCAGAATTTCATTATATGGGCGCATAATTTTTCTACCAAGCTAAAAACAACTTTTCTTTGCGTTAAGAAAAGTTGTTTTAGCGTTTGGATAATGACTGGGCTTGTGGGACAAGCCGGTTGCTTGTCTCACAAGCCTCGCAAAACGCCGGGCGTTTTGCGGTTTTTAAGCGGGAACTGGTCAAAACTGAAGTTTCTGACCAACACTATTAGAATTCTTGATTGGAGGTTCATTGTGAAGATTGTCCTGATTGATAGCCAAACTCCTTTTAGAGAGACAACTAGAAATTTGCTTTTGACTCAAATTGATTTTGAAGTAGCCGGTGTTGGAAAAGACGGATATGACGCCATAAAATTGACTGACCAGCATAAGCCGGATGTGGTTGTCTTAGACGCGGATTTACCATCTTTTGACGGTTTAAAAATTGCGTCCTCAATACACCAGCGCTGCCCGTCGTCTTCGATCATAATCATTGCGGCGGAAATTGACGATAAAATGATACTCAACGCGGTTTATTACGGCGTTACCGGTTTTTTGCTTCGCCATTCTCTATTCGACGAGATAAACAAAGCTATACGGAACGTGAATGTGGGCAATTATTATATGAGCCATGAAGTGGAATTACGCGCTTTTAACATATTTTCACAAATAGTAAGAAAAAGACGCGAAGAACAGACCGTGTTGCCAATCAATGATAAAGCGCAGTCGTCCCCGCTGCATATAACACGCGCTGAGGCGCAGATTGCGGCTTTCGTCGGGCAGGGGCTTTCTAACAAACAGATAGCGAAGAAACTTCAGTTGAAAGAAGGGACGGTCCGTAATTATATATCCCTCATATTGCAAAAAGCCAAGCTGGAACACAGAACACAAATAGCCCTCTACGCGCTGAACAACGGTTTTTATTGCAAGATTGAGTCCGATGAAAAAAAGGCCTGCAAGCCGGCTAAGCCCGCGAAGACAGATCCGTTTCAGTTTATGGACATGGCAAGATATATATAGAATGACAGAGGGCGGGAATTTTGACGCCGAAATTCCCGCCCAAGCGAAGAACCCGCAAGCCGAGTATTCAGCAGGATTGATAAACGCCGCGCGCGGTATATAAAAAATGCTCCGGAACTATTTCCGCAAAAAAGATACACGCTGTTTCCCCGCGCTTCGTAGCGCGGGGAAATAATATTCTTGACAGCTTTTCTAAAATGGTTTATAAAAGAATAAACAGCTAGGAATGACATAGAAACTCCGATACCAGTCGGAAAAGAGGAGCTTATGGATATACAGCTACAAGAATTCATCG
>JAIRZA010000054.1 GCA_031267475.1 Spirochaetaceae bacterium
CCCTTGTCATCAAGGAGTTGTTCCTTGCCGTCAAGGAGTTGTCCCTTGCCGTCAAGGAGTTGCTCCTTGTCTTCAAGGAGAAGCTCCTTCACTTCAAGGAGTTGTTCCTTCACTTCAAGAAGGTGTTCCTTGCCGTCAAGGAATTGTTCCTTGCCGTCAACAAATTAAAAATTAAGTCTGAGACATGAGCCGGTTCCAAAATCGGTTATTTTGTAACAGGCTCTTGCAGTTTTTCGCCCTATGGGCTGCAAAACTGCGGTTTTCATAGGTTGCTGGACAAGCTTTGCTTGTCTCCCCAAAAACTGAAGTTTTGGAACAGTCTCACTTAACTATTTCTTATTTATTTGATATAATATCGAAAATATAGCGGTTTATCATCATACGGAACCGCGAACTTAATGAAGGAGGGACAAAATGAAAAAATTTTGTACCGGATTAGTTTTAGCGCTTATCGCATTGCAAACATCTTTTGCGAATGGCGGCAAACAAGCGGACGGCGCGCTTGTAATAGGTATATCAAAGATACTGCAACATCCGGCGCTGGACGCTTGCGAGCAGGGAGTTAAGGACGCGATTGCGTCTCGCGGGATAACGGCCGTATATGATTCGCAGAACGCGAACAACGACCTAAGCACCGCGGCGCAGATTGCGAACAAATTCAACAGTGAAAAAGTCGCGGTCGCCGTCGGCATAGCAACCCCCGCAGCCCAAGCCTTGGCTAACGCGCTAAAAACCATACCGGTTGTATTTACCGCCGTTACCGACCCTGTCGCCGCGGGACTCGTTGTTACTGTCGCGCACGGCGAAAACAACGTAACAGGCGCGTCTGACGCGATCCCTACAGCCAAGAACATCGCTTTGTTCAAAGAGATCGCCGGTATAAAGACGCTGGGCTACATTTATACATCTTCGGAGTCAAACTCAATCGCCGAACTTGAACTAGTAACACAGGGCGCCGCCAGCGCGGGGCTTACACTGGTTACCCAGACAGTGAATACCACGGCGGAGGTAAAACAGGCGGCTCAAGCTATAGCCGGCCGCGTTGACGGACTCTATATGTCAACCGATAACACCGTGTTTACCGCGCTTCCCGCTGTTATAGAAGTTTTCAGAACGGCAAAGAAGCCCATATTTGCGGGAGACGCAAGCGGCGCGAAAGACGGCGGCTGTATGATAGCGTCCGGGTCAAACTATTATAAGCTGGGACTTGCCACAGGCAACATCGTTGCGGACATACTGGGCGGAAAAAAACCGTCCGAAATACCGGTGAAATTTGCGACCGAGCCTTCAGAACTAGACTTTCTGGTAGACCTTGACGCCGCCGCCAACTGCGGTATAACTATACCTCAAAAATACATCGATCAAGCCACAATGATATTTGAAAACGGGAAACTTACGGAAAAAACCGCGAATTAGGGCGCTGCCTTAGAAATACGCAGGCGGCGGGTAAAACGCGCCGCCTCGTTCTGCGGGCATAAGCCGCCAAATAAACGCGCTTTATGTCCACAAAACAATCTCCCCCCCCCCCCCCATATACGCCTTGAACAAGCCTTGATTTTTACATCCCTGTAAATGATTTGTTGTGTGTGTATGTGTGTGCGGGGGGGGGGGGGACTTTGCTAAACCCGCGATAATATTTTACGTTAAATATGCTGGAATAAATTAGCCAGTATCAACGACATCTGCGGGACATACGTCGTTAAAAGAACAACAACTAATTGTATCAAAAGGAATGGCATAACATACCGGCATATTTCGATGAACGGTTTTTTGAAACGATAGCTTGCTAAAAAAAGGTTGAGTCCAACAGGCGGGGTCAAAAAACCTGTTTCCATATTTATCAGGAATATCATGCCAAGATGAATATGATTTATTCCGAAAGCGTCCGCGAGCGGCACAAGCAGTGGCAGCACGATGAGTATGGCGGAAAAAATATCTATAAGACAGCCTGTAACAAGCAACATCAGATTCAGTATCAGAAGAAACAGCCATTTAGATTTTATGGCGGACTGCACCCAGCGGGCAAAATTCTCAGGAGCCTGCGTATCAACAATATAGTACGAAAGAGCCTGAGAGAGAGCCAATATAGCGAGTATACCGCCTGTTACCGGCAGAGCTTTAGCAAAAACTTTGCCAATATCGCGCGGCGATATATCGCGGAATATGAAAACTTCCACAACAAAAATATAAATCAACGCCGCCGCGCCTATTTCCACCAGCGAAAGTATGCCGGAAAAATATCCCGCTATGAGTAAAAACGGCAAAAGGATTTCAAAAAACGATTTTTTTAGCGAGCGCGCCGCCCGTATAGCGCTGAATTTTTCCCTCGGCATTTTTGTTTTTAATGAAATCAGTATACCGAATATTATCATTGAAAGAGCTAACAGCAAACCGGGCAGTATTCCAGCCGCGAATAGCTGCAATATGTTTGTCTGAGTTGTTGTTCCAACCAGTATCAGCGGGAGAGACGGCGGAAAAAGCAGACCGATGCTGCCGCACGAGGTTAAAAGCCCTATAGAAAAAGCGCTTGGATACTTTTCGCCGCTATTTCGCGTATTGTTTTTGTCCCCAGACAACACGGTGTACAAGATGCCGCCTAATGCCAGAATCGTTACGCCTGAAGCGCCCGTAAACGATGTGAAAAACGCGCATATCAACACTGTCGCCGCTATCATTCCGCCGGGAATCGCGCAGAATATGCTGCGAAATGTTTCTACAAGCCGCTCGCCCGCCTTGCTTTCCGAAAGAAAAAATCCTGTCAGTGTAAAAAGCGGTATTGCGATTATGTTGCTCTGTGTAAGCGCCGTATATATTTGATTCGCCGTAACGTCAATTTCACCGCCGGAACTCTGTATCAGGATAATCGAAAATGCCGCTATCACGATAAAAAGCGGAGCGCCGGCCAGCGCCGCCAAAATTATAAGGATTACGACAGGCGTTTTTACGGCGGACGCGGCGGCGATAAAAAAATCATTAAGCGCCCATGCGAAATCAGGCAGGTTGAATTCCCAAATAAATTTGAAAATAAGCGGCAGTGAACATATAATTCCAAACAGAACGGCCGCGAAGG
Organism: Spirochaetaceae bacterium; assembly: GCA_031267475.1. Lineage (GTDB taxonomy): Bacteria > Spirochaetota > Spirochaetia > Treponematales > Breznakiellaceae > JAIRMY01. The sequence continues at coordinate 3,071 of JAIRZA010000054.1, forward strand.
GAAGCAGACGCGCCTTCCCGCGAAGGCGCGTATTACGAGCGAAACGGAATGTCATCACGGCAAACGCCAGAGGTATCGAGTACGCAAAAAACCGGTCGGAAAAAAAGCCTGCTTTCTGCGGCGGATAAAGTCCTATCTTGATAAAATCCGCAGAACAAAAAGCAAGGATAGTTGAAACGAATGTTGAAACAAGCCCGGTCGCGGCGGCTAGAAATGTATGAACTTTTTCATTTTTTATATAATGGACAATGCCGATAGAAAGATGGTTTTCATTTTTTGTGGTTATCATCGCGGAAAACAGCGCCGTAACCAGCAGCAAATGCGTGGTAAAAAAAGACACTCCGCCAAGCGTGGTGTGAAATATAAGCCGTAAAAACGCATTCGCAAACAGTGTCAGCGCAATGAGCGCAAGAGCGGTATTGCATATACCGCTTTCAAAAAAATTAAGACATCGTGCTATTTTCCGCATGGAGTATTTCACCTAAGTTACTAAACTTGACACGGGAACTACATCCAATTACCGAACAGTGTTTGAAACTGAAGCCCCCGCCCGCCTTCATTTTAAGACATTTTTTATATCATTGTAAAGTTCTTTATCGAATGTTTTATTCAAAAGCTGCGGCATTACACCGTTTACATCGTCAATCCATTCTTGTTCCTGCGCCGGTGTACATTCATTGATTATTAGGCCGTTTTTTAGCATAGCGTCAATCGCGTCGTTTTCCATCTTTTTTACATTTTGATTATTTTGAATTTCAACTCCGCGGCCAATATCCATTAGCTTGTCCTTGTACTGATTAGGTATGCTGCGCCACGCCGCTTGGTTCAACACTATCGCGCCCATGAACGGAGCAATTCGTAATGTTGACATATTCTTTGCTATGCCAAACAGTTGGGACACCGCCGCATTTACGGGGCTTTGAAAAACAGCGTCAATCGCGCCGCTGTTGAGCGATACGAGTACATCATTCAAACTAGTCTCGACAAGCTGATAGCCCATGGTCCTAAAAGCGTCGTTCAAAGACGGCATATCATTGCCTACGGCGAGTCTTTGTTTTTTCATGTCGGAGGGAACATATACCGGTTTACGCGAAAAGAATCTTACCCATCCTACTTTTGACCACGCCACCGTAACGAAACCCGCCTTGTTTATATCAGCTTCCAGACGCGGGCGCAATTTATCAAGAACGGTGTCAAGCTCGTCGTCCGTCCTTATCAAAAACGGACAGCTAAGCGTTATAATACTTGGCGATATAAGTGTCATGCCGGATGATGTAAAAACCGCCGCCTGAATCTGATTGAGGCGAAGTTTGCGCAGAACATCCGCTTCTCCGCCTGCTACGCCGTTGTGGTACACAACAAGTTTTACAGCTCCGTTCGTAGCCTCTCCCCAATCGGCCGCCAGCTTGTTAAGAGCCGCGCCCCAAGGGGTGTTCTCCGGCGCAAGAGAGGCCAGCTTGATGGTTACTGTTTTTTGCTGCGCCGCCGACGGAGCCGCCGGCAGTATCAAAAAACAAACCGCCATCAAAGCCGTCGTCAAAGACGTTGTTAAAGACGTTGTTAAAACGCGGCTGGTTTTGAAATTCGCTTTGGAAAAAACGCTAAACAACATGATTTTCCCTTTAAATTCGATATGCTTAATATGTTCAATATGGTTTTCTAAAAAACTAAAGTTTTGAAAAAAACGCATTATGCCGGATGTAACTTTTTTCACGATTCTTCCTCGCCGGCTTCCTCGCCGTCCGCGGCGCTGTCGCCTGTATCGATAAAATATATATCAGCGTTGTCTAAAAGATAACGCGCTTTACGTTGGGACAATACATTCAGGAGTTTGTTTGACGGATGCTTGTCTGCGTCTATGCTCAGCGCGTCATTCAATTTTTCCTTAAAACCGGCAAAATCCTGCGCCGGTATGCAGACGGCTTCAGCCCACGAGACATAGGGACCGGCGGAAAGGCGGCGCGTTTTTTGCAGAGCCCTGTCGTAATAAATTTTGGCAAGCTCCAAATCCCCGCCCATAGACTTTGGCAGCGAGGCGTAATACAGGATAAAAAATTCGTCCAAAGCTCCGCCGTTAAAGTCCGGATCCAAATTGTAAGCGTATTTTATCAGTTTCGCCGCCGCGTCAGCCCGCATCCCCACGGAAATATCCAGCGGGTCGAGGCTGAAAGCCGAAAAGACAGCCGCTGTAAGCCAGTAGATATAAGGAACGTCTTCTTTGGTAAGGATTTCAAATGACGCGGTGTTATCGCCGGGTTCACGCGCTTTCGCTACGACGCCCGGCCGCCGTTTCTCCAAGCCGTCTTCAAGAATATCCGCGCCTCGCAGATACATGGTCTTTGCCTTCTGATACTCCAGCGCCCGCTCGGCGTACTTGCCCGCCGGAAGCATGGACGCCGGTCCCTGTACAAAGGCGTTTGCGTCCATCACATAGTATGAGCCGGTCTCCAGTATCAGTTTTTGATCGTCAGGGTGCTTTTTTAGCTTGGCCTCGCTTTGTTTTATGACGCCGGGCAGCAAACGTCCTACAAATTCAGGGCTGGAGCGCATGGCGATTTGTTGTGTTGTGCAAGAAAACAGCGAAAGGCCGCCGCCGCAAACGAATAACGGAAGTAAGGCGCTGATGACCGCGCCGTATGCGCTGTTTCTCACGATTAGTCCCCGATCATCTTTTTTATATCGCTTTTGATAGCGTCAAGTTTCTTTTGCGCCTCCGCCTTTGCCGCGTCAAGTCCGCCTTGACCTACGGCGGCGTGGCAGCTCGCGTAAAATTTGATTTTAGGTTCGGTGCCGCTGGGACGCGCGCTTACCAATGTGCCGTCGGCAAGGCGAAATTGCAGTACATTGCTTTTTGGCAAGTCAATTTTTTCGCGGCGTTTAGGGTCGTCAGGATATGTAGTTTCCAGTTTTTCAATGTCGCGTATCTTTTCTACTTTAACGCCCCCCAATTCGGCGGGCGGATTTTCACGGCAGCGCTCCATGATCGCGTCCATCGTTTTTTGACCTTCGGGTCCCTCAAAATACTTTGAAACTCCCATTTCCTGCCAAAATCCGCATTTTTCGTACAATTCGTTGAGGCGGTCGAGCAGGCTCTTTCCCTGATTCTGCCAATATATCAGCATCTCGGCGGTAATCGCGGCGGCTGAAATGCCGTCCTTGTCGCGTACTTCGTTTTCGATAAGATAGCCGTAGCTTTCTTCGCAGCCGAACACTATGCTGTTTTTTATTTCACCCGCCTCGCTCCGCCGCATAACATCGGCTATCCATTTGAATCCGGTTAAACATTCTATACATTCGGCGTTGTACAAGGCGGCGACTTTCGCGTGCATTCCTGTTGTTACGATGGTGTTGACCATGGCTGGGTTTTCCGGTGTTTTGTTAAACTCTTTTAGTGAAAGGAATATGTAGTCCGCAAGAAGAGCGCCCAGTTGATTGCCTGTAACGAGCACAAAATCCCCGCCGCTTTTTGCCGGAAGAGCGATGCCAAAACGGTCCGCGTCCGGGTCTGTCGCCATGACTAAGCCGGCGTTCTCTTTTTTTCCCAGATCTATGGCCATTTTAAGAGCGGCCGCTTCCTCCGGGTTTGGAAACGCGACGGTCGGGAAGTCGCCGTTCCCTTCGCGCTGTTCCGGCACTGTCAGCACTTTGAGTCCCAGACTGCCGAGTACGCCTTCAACATGGAGCGCCCCTGTGCCGTGCAGCGGCGTGTACACGATTTTGACTTTATCAGCGTCCCGCCTTATCATGCCGGGTCTGAATAGGTGGCTCCGTATCATATCCTCAAAGGGTTCGTCTATCTCTTTATCTATTATTTTGAGCAGCCCCTTGTCCAAAGCTGTCTGTCTGTCGATCTCTTTTATTACGGTAACGGCGTTCACTTCGTCGATGATGCCGGTGTCGTGCGGCGCTATTACCTGCGAGCCATCGTTCCAGTAAGCCTTGTAGCCGTTGTACTGCGCCGGGTTATGGCTGGCGGTTACTACTATGCCTGTATCCGCTTTAAGGCGGCGTATGGCGTAAGAAAGTTCCGGTGTGGGGCGCAGCGCGGAAAACAGATAGGTTTTTATTCCGTTGGCCGCAAGGATTAGCGCGGCGGCTTCCGCGAATTCCGCCGAAAAATGGCGTGAATCAAACGCGATGACGGCGGAAAGAGCGCCCGCGCGCGCCTTTTCGGGGAAGGCTTTGATGACATAGTTCGCCAGTCCCTGCGTGGCGGCGCTGACTACGAGGGTGTTCATCCGGTTATAGCCGCCGCCTATTATGCCGCGCAGTCCGCCTGTGCCAAATTCCAGTTTGCAATAAAAGCGATCTAAAAGTTCGTCCCAGTTCCCGGCAGCAAGTAGTTTTTCTATTTCTGTTTTGAAATGAACGTTTTTTTCTTTTTCGATATAATCTTTTGCCTGCTTTATAAGCGTGTCTCTATCCATTAGAAACCTCCATATAGCGCTTATTATACAAATAACCGGCAAATTGGTGAATAGCTTGTTTAATATGCCCAGCGATTCCGGATTCAAAAGCAATGATGAGCAAAGTCAGTTCAATAATTTTTCAGCAGTTTTTTGAATTCGGAATTGCTGTAATATGCTTGTTGAGCGAGTCCAATAACGAAGTCTGCCGCGAAGCAGCGGAGCGCCGCTGTTCCGCAAGGTATGGATTTTACGCGGGTGGTTTTAAGAGCGTTTTTTTAAGCCTATGATAAATCTTATTAGGTTAAATATTCCCACTCCAATAAGAACAAAAGCGCCAGCGTGAAGAACCATAGCGCCCGTAACTTTTATAAATGGGATAACGCCGTGTTTTGCCAAAAGCGCCGCCGCGCCTGCTACTGTTAAAACCGCGCCGATTTTCTTGTCCTCTTTATCTTTTGAGGAGATTCCCGCCAAACCGAGTATAACGATCGCTCCGCCAGCGACGGTTGACAGCAGTGTGGGCAAAGCGCCAAGGATTGTCAGCGCTATGCCGCCGGCAAGCTGAAACACTGCGTTTACGCCCGTTTTTGAAAGCGTCTTTGTCGAAGGCGTATTGCCTTTTTCTATTATATCACCCATTGTCAACCTCGTATAAAAGGATGTACGTTTTTTCCGTAAAAAGCAAGTACATGGCTCCACGCGCAAAGCGCGTGGAGCTCCGGAGTTTGCGCGTAGCGCAAACTCCATGCCCCCGGTGAAATTCCGGCGATTACAAAGGCTGGAGTTTCGCTGTGCGAAACCCCCTAAGCAAGCGCCACGCCCCTCGTTGTATGGGGCGGCTTACAGCCGCGTATGCCAATCGCTTTATCAGAGCGAAGCGGCAAAGTGAATACGACTCGCGGGACGCCGCCGCGCAGCGGATATGAAACCCGCTGGTGGGCGCGTAGCGGATATGAAACCCGCTGGCGGGGCTGGCGGACAGTACATTGTTTTTTAACACTGTCTTTGTTATACTACTCTACAGAATGCCTTGCATTTTATACGGACTTGA
>JAIRZA010000084.1 GCA_031267475.1 Spirochaetaceae bacterium
TCGGCGAACATCTTAAACAGGTCGGCCAAATCCAGCATTGTCTCTTCATCGGGCATTTGTTTCTGTACTTCCGCTACTATTTCTTCGTGGATAATGGTGCATTCGCAAAGGTCTGTCTCTGCCATAATTTTACTCCTTCGTTCAGTTGAACATATATTCAAATGTACAATCAATCTCTGGTTTTGTCAATGGGGTGTTCGTACCTGCCCCCGCCCCGCCAGCGGGTTTCTATGCGCTACGCGCTAGCAGTCAGTGGGGTGTCTTCACTTTGCATCTTCGCTCCGATAAAATGATTGGCATACGCGGCTGCCAGCCCCCCACACAACAGGGCGTGGAGTTTGCGCCACGCGCAAACTCCGGAGCTCAACGCGCTTTGCGCGTTGAGCCCGCTACGCGGTAGCATACCCGCAGCAGTCGCTTACGTTTAACAAGATACATATAAGTATGTAAGCAGCCGCGTAAACACCGAAATTTTTGTAAAGGCGGACTGGAAATTTATCCGAAAATATATGGATATATGAGGCTGTTCCAAAACTTCAGTTTTTGGAACAGCCTCATATAAAAACCGCAGTTTTGCAGCCCGTAGGGCGAAAAACTGCAAGAGCCTGTTCCAAAATAACCGATTTTGGAACAGGCTCATATATATGTCGCAAAATTGTCAATATCTAGGTTTTTCCGCCAACGTGATGTAGTATGTTTGCTTAGGGAATTTTGGTTTCCATACATCAATCGTTAAACAGCGGAGTTATCTAATGAGTATTCTAAGAAGGCGCTGATTTATTCACATTAGAATAAATCAACGCCTCCTTAACGTAATTTTTTCGTAATTTTTCTGCGGAAAACATTTTCCACAGAAAACAAGAAACATATTAGGGCCGCGCTGATTAGCCGTAAGTTAATCAGCATCGCCCTAGGCGGGTGGCGAAAATCAGCAATTTACCGGTTTACGAAGGTCCTATTCCTATTGATGAAGTGCAAAGCACACACAACAGGATTCTCAAAAAAATAGAAGCAATACGCAGGCGCGTCCAAGGCGCCGCCGCGAAAGGCGCAAACCGCAGCACATCCAATACCGCCGTTGTAAAAGACAGCGCGCGACCGCGTGTCTCTAACCCTGCCGCGAAAGGCGCAAACCGCAACACGCCCAATACCGCCGTTGTAAAAGACGGCGCGCGACCGCGTGTCCCATCCGGTGAAAATCATAAAATCCATCCGGCAGAGGCGGTAATGTCCGGCGCCGCTAAAACAAAAACCATAGGAAATAAAGCGGTTACTCCCGCGCCCCAAAACATACATAACCATCAGCGCCGTGAAACTCGCTCCAGTCCGAAAAAAAGCAACGATATTTACAGGGAGCCGATTGACATCTGGGATGAATTTTTAGCCCGCCACGATATGAGACCGGAAGGCGCGTACATCGAAGATTCGGGGAACGCGGAGAACGTTGTCGAATTGGAGCCTTTGGAAGAACCGCCTCCAACTGTCAGGAATGTCGAGATAGCGCAGGATATGGTTATGCTTTCCGGCGCGGGTCCGGTAATCGAGGCGCCCATCGACGCAAAAATGTTAAACCCGCCTCAGCAAGCTGTTGACACGGGAACGCAAAAAAACAAAGTACGCGCCGCCGGAGCTGGAGCAAATAGTCTGAGTACTCATACAGATGTGAATACGGAGGTGAATGACGGCGCAAAAAAAGCATCAACCGGAATTTCAATGAAAGTGCGGCTGCCTATAGCTGTTAAACTGCTTGCGTTAGTTATCGCGCTTCTTGTTGTATCGCTTGGCACGATAACGGCGCTTGTATCTGTTCTATCAAGCGCCGATGTAAAACTAACCGCCGAAGACAACAATTTCAGTATAAACCGCCGTACCGCAGACGCGCTTGAAGCAACGCTGCTGGGTATAAACGCGGCCGTTACCATGCTGTACCATAATTTTGAAACATTAGAATTAAGTACAGATCAAAATAATATAGAAAAAAATGAAAATTCTATTTCACGTTTATTTTTTAACCAGAATCCGCAAATCGCGGCAATAGCGCTGGATGGTAATTATTTTATAAATGAAACATTTTTTAAATCTACCGGCGGCGACGACAATATGCCGCGCACATGGACGGATTTATCAGGCGCTGAGTTTAATTCCGCAGCTCCCGGCGAGCCGGCGCTGTATAACGCGACGCCTTTTTGGGGAATGCCTATACTTGTCATGCGTATTCTGGTGAACGATTCCACTTTGGAAGTGTTTTATAATTCTGAAACACTCAATACGCTGTTGGACAGCGGCGACAATGTTTCATATTTATTAAATGAAACCGGCGATGTTTTGCTGCACGCCGATCCTAGTATACTGCGTGGAGGTGTTAATCTTAGCCGGATTCCATTTATAAAAAATATTCTTAACGGCGCTGTTTCAAATATACAAAACTTGTACACCGATGATGACGGTGATGAGTATTTTGTCGCGGTACAACATTTGGATATTGGTTCTACAACGTTGATTACGATGATAAAAAAGAATATTGTTTTATCAGTAATAATTGAAACAATTATCCGCAACGCTGTATTAAGCGCGTTTATTTTAACGGCCGCTATCATTTTGACGATTTTATTTTCACGAACAATAAGCAAACCGCTGCGCTCTCTTACAGGCGCCGCCGCTAAAATAGAAGACGGCGACTACAATTTACAGCTCAAAGCCGCTGGAAATGATGAGCTTGGTGTATTGACGCAGAATTTTATAGGTATGGGTAATAGTCTTGAAAATTTTGAAAAATTCACAAATAAGGCCATAGTAAAACTGGCTAAAGACGGCAAGCTCTCCCGCGGCGGCGTGAATAAAACGGCTACGGTATGTTTCGCGCTTATTCGCGATTTTAGAGAGATGGCGGATGGTCTTGACGCAAGCGCGGTGGTTGATTTTGTGAACGATTATCTGCGTCTGATGGTTCCGTGCATAACGTCAAATAATGGTTGTGTGGATAAATTCCTCACGCAGGGCGGTATTATAATAATGGCTATGTGGGGAACGCCGGAAACAACGGGCAGTTCAGAAAAAGACGCGCTTAATTGTATACGCGCCGTGCTTTCTATGCGAGCCGCTCTGCGCTGCTTTAATCAAAAGCGCAGGCTTAAACTAGGCAGTCATGTTCCGCTTGTAAAACTTGGCTGCGGCATAAATACTGGCGAAGTTGTCGCGGGTACAATCGGCAGCGACGAGCGTATGGAATACACGTTAATAGGTGATGCTGTAAATCTTGCCGCCCGTATTGAAGGCCCGAATGACTTGTTTGATACGGATATTTTAATTTCCGAAGAAACCTATAAATATGCGGGCAGGTATTTAATTACTAAGGAAATGAACAGTCTTGAAGTAAAGGGGAAAGAAAAGCCTGTGCGTGTTTTTGCCGTTATAAATATGCGCGATCCAACGATTGCTAATTCTATGCTTGATGATTTACAAAAAAATCCAGAATTAAATATTGATATTTGCAGGCAATGTGTAGGCCCCGGCGGACCGCGAACAATTGAGGAAGTACGTAAAAAATGCTGGGGGGGGGGGGGATTACACAATGATGCCGCGTTATTATAACGCCGGCGGATTATTTTTTGTAAATACTGCCGGAAATTTTGCGGCGCGGTTACAGACGGGTTTTAGTCAGGTTTCATCACGTGTAATTTAACCGGCAATTTTAATTGCCGGTTAAATTACACACACGGCGGCGTTAAAAAGACTGTTATTTTATTTTATATTCTACTCGTATTTCGGTTGTTATTTCCTGTTCCCCCGTAGGTATGTTTGAATATCCGCTGTCATATTCCGCTGAAACCGAAGCCATGTTTTTTTTCGCCTGAACAATACGCGCGTCTCTGCCGTTTGATTCGTTTATATTTTGAACGCCGGCAATCTTTTTACCGGATAAACCGGCGTATTGTTCAGCTTTCTCGAAAGCTTTCTGAAAAGCAAGCTCGCGCGACTGTTTGAAAAATTCAGTTTTGTCTTTAACACTAAACTGTATGTTATTTACTGATGTATTACTTATTCCGACAAGTTTATCCATAATAACAGGTAGTTTTTCCGGATTATTTATTATGTCGTCAATCATTACGACTATATTTTGCTCCGCCCGCTGGCCGGCGTAAACAACGCGTCCATCGCGGTATTCATTTTCTATGCCGTAGCTTAATGAAAGTGTTTGAATATTATTGTTCGTGATATTCTCTGTTTTTAATATATCTGATACTTTCTGTACGCTCTCGCCTACGGCCTTTTTCGCTTCTTCCGCGGTTTTTGAAACATTTTTGAAATATAAATAAATTTGCACGGTGTCTGGCGGCGCCACAACTGTTCCAATTCCGGAAACAGAGATTATTCCTTCATTATTTTTGCCGCCGCTGTTACATGCAATTACAACCGACATAGTAGTTACTATTAAGATGCTCTTAAAAACGAATTTAAATCTCATATATTTCTCCTATATAAACTAGATTTGTTCGGCAATCCCGTTTGCCCGTTTCAAGTAGTTGAAAACTGAAGTTTTTGGCTAACTTCAGTTTTTAATGGTATATATTTCTTATGGCGTTGTCAACTTTGCCCGCCAGCGGGCTTCTATGCGCTCCGCGCTGGCAGTCAGTAAGCCGTCTTCGCTTTGCGCCTTCACTTCTATAAAGGCATTGGCATACGCAACTGCCAGCGAATTCCCACAACAAGAGCGTGGAGTTTGCGCCGCAAGCGCTATTCGCTTGCTTAGGGAGTTTCGTGTAGCGAAACTCCAGCCATTGTAATCGCCGGAATTTCACCGGGGACGTGGAGTTTGCGCGGAGCGCAAACTCCGAAAGCTCACCGCGCAAAGCGCGGTGAGCCATGAGCTTTACAGCTTTAACGGCAGGCGCTAATATTTGAGCATGAAAGGAATAATTCTTGCCGGCGGAGAAGGGACGCGCCTTTTTCCGGTAACAAAATCGGTGTCGAAACAAATATTGCCGCTATATGACAAACCCATGATTTATTACCCCCTGTCCACTCTGATGCTGGCGGGAATCCGTGAAATCCTAATCATCTCCACACCACGCGATATTACCTCGTTCAAAAATTTATTTTCGGACGGAGAATGGCTTGGAATGCATTTTGAGTACGCCGTTCAGGAAAGCCCCCGCGGACTTGCCGACGCTTTTATTGTTGGACGGAGTTTTATCGGGAATGACACGTGCGCCCTCGTACTGGGCGATAATGTCTTTTACGGACGCGGCTTCGGCGTGGTTCTAAAAAACGCGGCTGACCGGATAAAATCCTCCGGCGGGGGCGTAATTTTTGCCTACTACGTCAAGGATCCGAGTGGTTTTGGGATTGTAGAGTTTGACAAGTCAGGCTCGGTTCTTTCGATTGAAGAAAAACCACCCGCGCCGAAATCGCATTATGTAGTTCCGGGACTATATTTTTATGACAATGATGTGCTGGAAATAGCTAAAAATGTGAAACCCTCCGCCCGCGGCGAAATTGAAATTACATCTGTGAACAACACTTACCTTGAAGCTAAAAAACTTTCTGTTGTGGTTTTAGGCCGCGGCATGGCATGGCTTGACACCGGTACGCACGACGGACTTTTGGAAGCGGGCAACTTTATTTCGACCGTTCAAAAACGGCAGGGTCTGTATGTATCGTGTATTGAAGAAATAGCGTATCGCAATAATTGGATAAACATTGAAAGCCTGCGCCGGCTTGCCGCCGAGCATAAAACCGCATACGGTGATTATCTTACGTTCATAGCGGCGGAGGCTGATAAAGACTAGTGGGAAAAAAATTGGATTTATTCTGGATTGCAGCCGCTGAATGAACCCGCGCCGCCTTAATTTTATTTGCTATAAAGCGCGGACAATTCCTGTTCGGCGCGGCGGCGCGCGCTTTTTGGCTGGTTTTGGCCGGACAAACTCATCAGAAGCGGGATTCCCAGCCCGCTGAGCGGCGGACCTGAGAAGCGGCACAAACTGCCTATAGACGCGGCAAGATTCGAGAGCAGGCGCTCCTGAAAATATGTATGCGGCGCGGCGATAAACTCGGCGAAAGCCGCAAGCGCTATACCGTCCGGGTCAACGCCTATCGCGCCTATCGCTTCGGCGGCGGCGGCTTTTATTTGTATGTTTCGCTCGCGGCGGAAAATCCCTGTTAAAAATGGAATACTTTCGCGTGAACCTATACGCCCCAAAAGCTTGAGCGCCCTGATCCGTTGATTGATGTTTTCCGCGCCCAGCCCCGCGCCGCCGGCTACAGAAAGCAGCGTTTGTGTGTACGACGGCTCCATAGCGCCAATATCGCCTTGCCGGATGCTGTTTTCAATGACATCAAGTATGTCCGCCAAAAATCCAACCCTAAACCGGTTCTGCGCTTCCGCGCCGGCGGGCGGCTCTCCTAGCCCGTAATCCCCCTCCGATTTTAGGTTGTAAGACGCAATATTTCGCGGCGCTATTATATCTCCCTCGTCTTCAACACGGTAGGCGTAGAATATCCAGTCTTTGCCGCTGGAATACAGAACCCCGTTATCAAGAACAGGCATAGCGGCGCTGCCGCGCAGCTGCATATTCCAGAGACGCTCGCCGTTCAGGTTATATCCTTCGCCGCCATTTTGCGACAGTAAATATATCCCGCGCCTGTTCCAGCTAATCTCTACATTTTTATCTTTGTCCGCCGTAAACGAGGTATGCGCGCTCCATAAAATACCGCGCTCCGGAGAAAACAAGGCAAGGTCGCCGTTTGCCAGCAGCGCCGCGACAAGACCCCCTCGTTCAGCCGCGGCAAGCGGCGGGGCGGAAAAGCGCGTTAGAAAGCGGCGCGAATTTTTGCCTTCGGGAGTGTTTTCGGAAGTGTTTTCACCAGCGTCTTCATCAATTAATTCCAACACTCCGCCGGAGTACAAGACTGCCGCCGGCTGTCTCTGTCCCGCTTTCGGCGACAACGGCAGGAGGGCGAATGGCGCGGTTTCAAGAGACACGGCGCTCATCCGCCCAAAGGCGTTTACTCTTACAAAGTCCATGTTTTCTAAAACGGCGGCAAAACCTCCTGCTTTATCCGGCACGGGAGCGACGGCCAGTGGGCTTTCAAGCTCTATCTGCCAAAGCCGCGTTCCCGCCGCCGTAAAGCATAATATTTTTTTGCGTAAAAATATGAATACCCTGTCATCCCAGCCGATTAATGGCGGCGCGGCAAGTTCGCCCTTCAAATCTACCTGCCACAAGCGCCGCCCGGCGCGGTTTATCGCCAAAAATAGTCCGTTTGTACGGCAGATATAGCTTGCGCCGGAAGCCGGGCGCGTTATGAACGGCTGTAATCGTCCTCCGGCTTTGTACTCCCAAAGAAAAACACCGGCGCCGCCGAAGGCCTTGACTATTCCGCCTTCACAGACAATCACGACTGAGTCCAGCAAGGCGGCGGGTTTTGCGATGGCGGCGCCGCCTAAAACCTGCCGCCATAATAGTTCGGGCTCGTCAATACTTTCCGCGAAAAGAGCCGCGGGAAAGAAGCATAAAACAAGGATTTTGAACGCCGTTGTAATCGTTTTTTTCATTGTTTTATTCTCTCAGTTATTTTTAAGGACGCGCCGCCGCCCGCCGCGCATGGATGTTCCAGACCGCCGCTTAAACGTCTAAAATTTTTCTCCGGTAACCGGTTCCTATGCGGCGCAATGTTTCCGCGACGCAAGCGTCGTCCAATCGTGTCTTTTTGCGCAGGTCTATCGTGAATTGATTCATGGAAAAATGCCGGTAAAGGAACACGTTGTTTTTATCCAAGTCTCCGCGCCGGATTAAGTCTTGCGTCTCCGCAGCGTAAGTCTCAAAGATACCGCGTTTTTTCATCTCGGAATAACCGGTTATCCAGACCGGAACGCGCAAAACGCAAAAAAAATCCGCAAGCAGCCGCGCCATTTTTATTTGGGAATCATCAATGACTTGTTTCATTTTTTCGCCGCCAATTACGCATAGTTCTTTCAATTCGATTGTACGCGGCGTATGCGCCGGAGTTTTGTTTAGGATTATCACGTTCTTCCTGAAATCAATCATCAGCTCCGTTTCCCGCTTAAAGAAATTTTCCGCGATTTTCCCGGAAGGACCTACAAGATAGCGGCGGTTTTCGGACATTTGTTCGCGCCGTCCCGGATTGTCTCCCACAAGTATAAGGCGTATTTCAGCGCTTTCGTCTACATCGTCAAGCGCGGTGTTGTATACTACGGGTGTATCAACTTGATACGCCGGGCCGTCCCGCGTATCTATCAAGTGTTGTTGAATTTTTTGCAAATCCGGCAGCGTGTTTTTTATATCCTCGACGATCGCGCGAAATTTATCTCTACATTCACAAAAGGATTTATACTCTTGTTTATTCATAGCTTAGTCTCTTTTTATAAACCGCGAAAAAATTCGCGTCCGTGATTTTTTCTAATTCGGCTGGTGTGTACGACTGTCCCGCGGCGCGTTTAAGTTCCGCGGCTTCTTGAATAATCAGTTTTATTTCCGCGTAGCTTGAAAATGCTTTTCCCCGCAGGCTCTGATACGGCGCGTCTGTTTCAAACAGCAATCTTTCCGCGTCCAGCGCGGCGCACGTTTTCATCGCTGTTTTATGATTCAATAATATCGCCGCGCCGAATGAAAAGTAAGCGTTTATTCCGCGCCGTAAAATTGAAGCCGCCTCGCCTTCCGTCCCCTGATATGAATGAAACACTACAGACGGGATTTTTTTTAGGCGTTTTGTGTGCAAGAATATTTTTTGCGCGGCGCGGCGTACATGGAGTACAAGCGGAAGTTCATATTTTTCTGCTATGCAAAGATGTTGTTCGAACAATTCATCTTGTATTTTTTCCGTCGCGCGAAAGGTTTCATCATATAAATCAAAGCCGGTTTCGCCCACCGCGTCTATGCGGTTTTCCGCCGCTAAATGTTCCAGCGCTAAAAGCGAGTCTCGCGCTGTTTTTGTGTCGCGCGCGGAGCTTAGCGCCGGAAGCTGGGGATGAACCGCGAAGCATAAGGCCATTGGAAACACGGCGGCGGCTTGTTCATTGTGCAAAAATTCCTCCCGCCGCCACGCGCTGGCGGCGCATATAATGTTTAGCTTGCGCCGTTCTGTTTCCGCGCCGCTGTATAGTCTGTCAAGCTCGAACGGGTGCGCGTGGGCGTCAGACGCCATCGTTTTCTCCAAGAAACGTGTAGAGTTTTTTTTGGATAATGTCCGCCGCCTCTCGCGCTGGGAGTTCGTCTAGTTTAATCCATGTAATATCTGGTGTTTTTTTAAACCATGTAATCTGCCGCTTAGCGTACTGGCGGCTGTGTTGAGCCACAAGCGCCTCAACACCCGCGAGGTCGTTTGAAAATCTGTAGGTTCCGTCGTAATTATCGATAAAAAATTCTTTGTAGCCTATTGCTTTCATTCCGGGGTCGCGCGGCGTGTATTGTCTGTCGAATAAACCGCGCGCTTCTTCGGCGAGTCCGGCCTTGAACATTGACGCGCAGCGCTCATTTATACGGCGGTAGAGTGTCTCGCGCTCCCATTCAAGTCCGATAAGCAAAAATCTGTATTTTGCGTCTGAACTTCCTCTGCGCGGCGCAAACGAGCTTAACGGGCGTCCTGTAAGGCGGATAATTTCCAAGGCGCGCAGCAGTCTGTAGTCATCGTTCGGGTGTATTCGCGCCGCGCTTTCCGGATCGGCGGTCTGAAGCTCCGCTCGCAGCAGGACGGGGCCGTCCGAGTTTAGTTCCGCGTACAGTGTTTCACGCACGGCGGTGTTTGAAGGCGGCGCGGCGGGGAGTCCTTGAATGAAGCTCTTTAGGTAAAATCCCGCGCCGCCTGAGACGACGGGCAGCAAGCCGCGTTCATGCACGGAGTCGCAGGCGCGGGCGGCGAGGCGTGTGAATTCTCCGGCGTTGAATTGTTCGCGCGGGTCGAGTATATCGATAAGATGGTGCGGCGCGGCGGCGCGAAATTCCGGAGATGGTTTAGCTGTTCCTATATCCATGCCGCGGTACACCTGCATCGAATCCGCGGAAACGATTTCAGCAAACTTTTTTCCGCCGAAAAAAAGTTTTTCCAGCAAAGCAGTCTTGCCAGACGCGGTAGGGCCGAATAGAACGAGGATTGGAACCGGAATTTCCGGCATTTACGTTAATAAGCCGCTGCGGCCGCGTTTTCTGCATTGGGCGGGAACATGAATTTTACTTTTCCTGTAAAAATCTGCCGCGCGGCTAAAGAGACTACTTTGCCGCCGTTATTTTCTACCTCGTCGCCCCCGAGTTTAGAAAGCTGATACGAGCGCCGTGAAGCGGCGCAAGTAATCTCATACATATTGCCTTGATATTTGATAAGTTCTTCTAAAGGGAAAATCATTATTTAATAATACTTATTC
>JAIRZA010000092.1 GCA_031267475.1 Spirochaetaceae bacterium
CCCCAGGTGAGATACCAGCGGCTGGCAGCCGCGTATGCCAACGGCTTTTATCGGAGTGAAAAGGCAAAGTGAAGACAGCTTACGGTACGCTAGCGCGGAGCGCATGGAGACCCGCTGGCGGGTTGGACAGCAGTATTACAAGACTGCGACCGTGCACAAGATAATCCAGAGCGCCTTGCAAAGACTCCTGTTCGTCAGGCGGACGAATATCGTCCGGAGAAGGAAGAGCAGTATCAACAGCGCGAAACCACACCTTTCCAGCAGGCGGCGCCATAAGAGTAAAACGACACTCAGCAACACCAGAATTAAACATAATATAAAAATCATTATCGTCACGATCCGCAAGAATATCCGCTTTCGCGCCATCCATAAACAAGGCAAAACCAGTATCCTTCCTTTCCCAGTCGAGAGCCTCGCCCAACTCGTCGAACCACGTAATATCCGGCGGCGCGTTGTACGAACCCTCGCGCCCGGTATAGAACTCAGGACGCATAAACGCCTGATGACGCAGACGAAAAGCAATCATTTCCTTAGCAAAACGGAACAACCCGCAATTTTGACTTTTCAAACCCCAGTCATACCACGATATATCATTATCCTGACAATAAGCATTATTACACCCCCGTTGAGTACGAGCAAACTCATCACCCCCCAAAAGCATCGGAGTCCCCTGTGAAATCATCAAAGTAGCTATAAAATTCTTCATCTGCTGCTGCCTGACAGATTCTATCACCGGATTCAACGACGGCCCCTCAAACCCGTAATTATAACTAATATTATTGTCGCTGCCGTCACGATTACCCTCGCCATTTTCCTCATTATGCTTATAGTTGTACGAAACCAAATCCTTCAACGTAAAACCATCATGACAAGCAAAGAAATTTATCGAATGAAAAGGCTTTCTGCCATCGCGCAAATAAAGATCCGAACTACCAGACAAACGCGTCGCCATATCCCGCACCGTCCCCGAATCGCCGCGCCAGTATTTACGCACATCATCACGAAAACGATCATTCCACTCGGCCCAACGACCAGGAAACCAACCCACCTGATACGCGCCCCCCGCGTCCCACGCCTCGGCAATAATTTTCGTATGACGCAGCACCGGCTCTTCCGCAATCTTTTCGAGCATAGGCGCGTTTTCCATCAACCGCCCCTTTTGATCGCGCCCCAAAATAGAACCCAAATCAAAACGAAAACCATCAACGTGCATCTCGACAACCCAATAATTCAGACAATCAATTATCATACCCCGCATAACAGGATTATTACAATTAACAGTATTTCCGCAGCCGGAATAATTCTGATAGTAACGCTTATTTTCACCCAAAATATAGTAAATCTGATTATCCAGACCCCTAAAAGAAAACGTAGGACCTAACTCGTTCCCCTCCGCCGTATGATTAAAAACAACATCAAGAATAACCTCGATACCCGCCCTATGCAGCTCGCGCACCATCGTTTTGAACTCGTCAACCTGCGCTCCAGTACCCTGATTAAAAGCGTAAGAACCCTTAGGAGCAAAAAACGCGACAGTAGAGTACCCCCAATAATTTTTTAACCTTTCACCCGTCCGCGGATTTATAGCGGATAATTCATTCTCATAAAATTCATGAATAGGCAGAAACTCAACACTCGTTATACCAATCTCTTTAAGATGCGGAATCTTTTCAATAACACCAAGATACGTACCCGGATGCTCCACACCGGACGAAGAACCCTCGGACAAACCGCGCACGTGCGTTTCATAGATGACGCTATGACGCAGCGGATAGTTTAGCGGACGATCGCCGCGCCAGTCAAACGAATTATCAACAATAACACAGCGAGGCGATGAATATATATTATCGGTTGCATTCAGCGACAAATCTTTTTGCGCGTCGCGCGGATCATAAGCAATAGCGCCGCCAAAATCCCAATCGCTTACACCACTCAAAGCCTTTGCGTAAGGATCAATAAGAGCGCGATTCCGGTTAAACCGCATCCCCTTTTCAGGCTCAAAAGCGCCATCCGCGCGGTACAGGTAGCAGTAACCGGCGGAAAGACCGGGTATAAAACAGTGCCACACATCGCCTGTACGATTTTTCCGGTAGTCTAGTGTGATTTCCTGCCGCGCCGCGTCCGCCGCGGCGCTTTCAAATAAAACAAGTGTTATTGATAAGGCGTGGCGGGAAAAAAGCGAAAAATTAACACCTTTTGCCGTCAAAGACGCGCCCAATGGAAGAGGTTTTCCCTCTTCAACTGTAAAATTTGTAAAAGCCATAAGGGATTATCGGCAAAAAAATTCATCCGCCTCAATTTAGCAACGTTAAGTTAGCGCCGCGGCGGACTAACCGCGGCGCTAACTTAACGCCTAGTCCGCCGCGGCTAATCAGCCACGGCTAATCAGCCGCCATGACACGGATTATTTTGGCGACCGCCTCGGCAAGACGCAAATGCTCCGATGGTTCAAGGTGCACACCGTCCGCGGGGCTCGTTTTTGCGACAGTCCCCGCGTCAAAAAAAGACGCGCCGCTTTCTTCGCATATCTGTTTGTAATAGGGCGGAAGCAACTTTGAGATTGCTGGAGCGCCGCTGAATATGTCGCCAAACACGGGCGACTCCAGCAGGGGCGGCGGGCATATAACGAGCACTTTCGGGGCGGTGTTCCGCGGGCCGGTCTCTGAATACTGTATCGCCTTTACTACATTTAATACTCCCTGAGAAATATCAAAGGGGGATGGGTTAAAGCGTCTTTTTAAGTCGTTGGTGCCAAGCATTACAACGGCTGCATCCAGCGGCTTGTGGCTTTTCAGTATTGGAATAATTTGCCGCAGGCCGTTTCTGTCCAATTCCACGGGGTCGTCAAAGGAGCTTGTTCTGCCGTTAAGTCCTTCCTCGTCAACCCACCATTCCGGCTCTCCGGCGCAGTTCTGGTTCAATATGCGTTCCAGCGCCATGGGCCAGCGTGTTTTGTGGTCGTAGCGTCCTCCTGTGGCCGGGATGTAGCCATAGGTGTTCGAATCGCCATAACAAAGTATTGTTTTCATATGTGTTGATAAGCATATCTCTTTTTACGCCCGCCCGCCAGCCCACCAGTGGGTTTCATATCCGCTACGCGGTAGTATACCCACATACACTGAAACTTTGACGAGGGGCTGGAGTTTGCGCTCCGCGCAAACTCCGGAGCTCAACGCGCCAGCGTTGAGCCCGCTACGCGGTAGCATCCCGATAGATTTTCTACAAACGGCGTGGAGTTTCGCTCCGCGAAACTCCGAAGCTCAACGCGCTTTAGCGCGTTGAGCCGGCCAGCGGGTTTCTATGCGCTCCGCGCCGGCAGTCAGCAAGCTGTCTTCACTTTGCGTCTTCGCTATGATAAAGCGATTGGCATACGCGGCTGTAAGCCGCCCCGTACAACAAGAGGGTGGAGTTTCGCTCCGCGAAACTCCGTGAGCTCAACGCGCTTTAGCGCGTTGAGCCATGCGCGGCATTTTGCGGCGCGTTGAGTTCCAGCGCAAAAATTTTGCTCATTCTTTTATAGTTGTAATTCTCGCGGCGCTGCCGCGGCAGTGTATCAATGCTTGTCTCCCTAAAACCCAAAAGCTCGAACCAATCCTGAGTTTTTGTAGTAAAAACAAGAACGCGCTTCATTCCCAAATTACGCGCCTTTTCAATCAGATAGTGCACAATGCGCCGGCCTATATTCATTGACGAGTACGCCTTGTCAGAGGCGAGGGCGGCAAGCTCGGCCTGACCATCCCCTAAATCATGCAGCGCTCCGCAGGCGTGTACAGAACCATCGACAACATACACAACATAATCATCTTTCTTTTTTTGCACATCCTCCGCGCTGCGCCGTATCAAAATATCCTGCCGGATCAAAGGCTCCATAATGTGCAAAATATCGGGAATGTCGGAATTGTGTATGCCGCGAATAGCTTCGTATTCATCAGCGTAAAGCATCGTACCGGAGCCTAAGTTGGTGAACAGTTCATTAAGAACCGCGCCCTCCTCGCAGCCGTTAATAATATGCACACGCTCAACGCCGGACGCGGACGCCGATAACGCGAAACGCAGCATACCTAAACACTTTTCTTTTTCCTTGCCTGTTTCCCCGTCATTTTTATTAAGAAAAAGTATTTCTTCCGCTTCACGCGGATTCAGCCGCAGGATACGCCCCTCATCTGTGTAACGAGTATGCGCGGGCGTTGCAAGCTGCTCTTTTTTTAGATAATCCCCGCCAGTTACAATAAAGAGCTTTGCCGCGCCGAGCGCCGAGGCCGCGGCTATGGCAATCTCGTCACTAGGCACATTATAAGACTTGCCGGTAGAACTCCAGCCTATACAAGGCAGAATAGGCACAACCCCCAAATCCAAAATACGCCTCATCGCCTGCGTAAAAATTTTGTCAACCGTGCCCGTATACATCATATCAATGCCGTTTATAACACCGCGCCCGCGCGCCCGCGTGAAATTGCCGACCACCGCGTCAACACGGCTGGCGGAAAGCGCCGTCATATAGCGCGTCGCCACATTGAAAGCCGCCATCTCGACAAGCGGAATAGCGTTTTCCGAAGTAATACGCTCGCCGCCTGAATATTCTGATAAAACGCTATGTTCAAGCAGAACAGCGTCAATCCATTCTTTGCATCCCGGAACAATTACAACACGAATTCCGCCGTTTACCAGCAGCGCTATATCCTTCATTAAGTACGAAAATCCGGAACTTGCAATAATAGGAAAATCTATTTTGAATATCATCGTAGAACCGGTAAAACGACTTTGATAAGCAAAAGCCTCGCGGATAACATTGATACGCGGACACAACACTTCTTTCATGTTTACAGATCGCCCAGACAATTCTTTATCAAACCCAGCTTAAGGTCGCGCAGTTTTGGCGTAATCGAAACCTTGTAAATGTGAGGATTCAGCAAGCGTTTATACCGCGCGTCTATTGTTTCAAGCTCCGAAGCGCAATGCTTTTGAATATCCAGCAGCAACGGAGGATTCATCGAAACAATCTCTCCGTGTTCAATCCGCTTTTTCAGCATGGGAACCGGCGGAGTCTCCAGCGTATGGCAAAACTGACGATAATCCGCCGATGGGTGATAGAAAGTGTAATCTTTCCCCTCGTCCAATTTTTCCACCGCTTCAGGATTTCCCGTGCCGTTATCAATAACAAGAACATCCGCAAGCGCCATTCCATCGCCGCCGTGCAGACGCAAAACCTGTTTAACAGCCGGATTTGTTGTTTTTTCGGGATTATCTGAAAACTTAATCGCGGGAATAAGCTCCCCTGACTCGTTTTCATGCGCCGTGAGCTTGTACACCCCGGTAAATGAAGCGTCATCCCCGCCCGTTACCATGCGCGTCCCCACACCCCAGCTATTTATTGGAGCGCCCTGATTCACCAGAGTTGAAATTATATGCTCGTCCAAATCATTTGAAACCGCTATCGAAGCCTTTCCGCAGCCCGCTTCGTCAAGACACCGCCGCACAGCCTGCGAAAGAAAGTGCATATCGCCGGAATCAAGACGCACACCGAAACCGCCGCCGCGTTCGATAATTTCCCTCCCAACCTTTATGGCGTTTATAACACCGCTCTTTAACGTATCGTATGTGTCTATCAAAAAAACAGGATTAACCGGATACAACTCCGCATAGGCGCGGAAGGCTTCTTCTTCGCTTGCAAAACTCATCACCCACGAATGAGCCATGGTCCCCATAGCGCGGACGCCAAACTCTTTCGCGGCAAGAGTATTAGAAGTACCAAGCGCCCCGCCGATTATTGCCGCCCGCGACGCCGACATCGCGCCGTCCGGTCCCTGAGCGCGGCGCAGGCCGAATTCCATTATCCCGCCCTTCCCGGACGCAAGATATACACGCGCCGTTTTTGTGGCGATTAAACTTTGAAAGTTGATAATGTTAAGAACAAGCCCCTCGATTATCTGACACTCAATAAATTTACCGTCAACCCTTATGAGCGGCTCTTGAGGAAAAATAACAGAACCTTCGTCCATGGCGTATAAATCACCCGAAAATCGAAAATCCTTTAGATACTCAAGAAACTCATCATCGAAAAAATTCAAGCCGCGCAAATACGCGATGTCGTCAGCCGTGAATCTGAATGTCTTCAACCTTGAAAGCAAAGTTTCAAGCCCCGCAAAGATTGAATAGCCGCCTTTGAATGGATTCTTGCGAAAGAACATCTCAAAAACAGCGCGCCGGTTTTTTTTCTTTTTCAAATAGCCCTGCGCCATTGTCAATTCATAAAAATCGGTAAAAAGAGCGGAAAGATTTTCCATTACTACGTCCTCCTAATAGTTAGTCCGTGCTTACAAGATTTTTCATTATATATTCACGCCGTTCCGGCGTGTTTTTCCCCATATAAAAATTAAGAACCTGCGGAACTTTTTTGAGCGCGTCAACCGCGACCGGCACAAGACGCATATCCTGCCCGATAAACTGACCAAATTCGTTTGGGCTTATTTCACCCAAACCCTTAAATCGAGTAATCTCGCCGCCGCCGCCAACCAGCTTTACAGCCTCGTCCCGCTCTTTTTCCGTGTAACAGTAACGAGTCTCTTTTTTGCCGCGCACACGGAACAGCGGAGTTTCCAAAATGTAAACCTTGCCGCCGGCGACAAGCTC
>JAIRZA010000121.1 GCA_031267475.1 Spirochaetaceae bacterium
TTGTCATAGAGCAACTCTCCGTTCCAAAAGCCAGCGCCGTTATCCCACTCCCAATCAGCAAGCGGTGTAAGGTCGTTGTCGCTATATCTGAAGGAGAGGTATTCAAGGGATGAATCGACTCCCGGCGCTTTGGCGGTGATCGTGTAGGGGTAGGACTGCCCGCCGTTTCGGACGGTTACTGTAATGACGACGGGCAGATTCTGTCCGCCTTCCACGCCCGGGGCGGGGATGTTTGTCATCTCCACAAGTCCTTCGGCCGCCTCTCCCTGTCCTTTCGTTTTGACGCGGTTCCACGAAACGGCTGTTGAAGCGCCTGTTTTTAGGGCTTCGGCTTCTACGGTGAGTGTTCCTTTGCTGTTTACCACGTCTGTTATGGTGTAATCGCCCTTGTTTTGGCTAAAGCCGACGAGGTTTTTTTTCTCCTCGTCTTCCGAGTAATAGACGGTTAGGGATTTAAGTTTTAGTTCTTCCGAGGGCGGTGGCTTGCCCCCCCCCCCCCCAATGCCCAGGCTGATGCTGCCGGTGTCGGCTTCTCCGCACGCTGTGAACAGCGCGGCTGTAAACAGCACTGCCGCGAACAGCATGGCGGCGGCGGCTGAAACGGCTGTAAAATGTTTCTGTACCTTTTTCATATAAACTCCTTGGTTAAAAATATTTTTCCGGCGCGGCGGCTGACGTACAGACTGGTCTGCCCGGCTGGTCGGCCCAATTGCCGCGAAATGATGATAGAATGGGTGTTTTAGTCGTATTACGGCGGGTGAGGAACTGATATATTCTGTTTAAAAAAGAGTTTTAGAAGTGGGGGGGGGGGGGATTAATTCTCTGCAAACGCTCTGCGTTTGCAGAGAATTAATCTTACGTAGTTTGCGCTCTGTGCAAGCTGTGCGGTGTGAATGAGTTGTAATATAATGTGTATGGCTTGGCGTTAAAATATTCATGATAGTAATATACCGCAAAACTGCTAAAATGGCAAGCGGATTAAAGCGCTTACAGCGCGTTAATTTTCGTAGTTTGCGCCGCAAGCGCACCGCGCTTGCGGCGCAAACTACACGCCATAATGAATGGATAAACGCGCGTTGAGCCGGTGAGCCTTATTTAGAAAATCCAGCCTACGCCGATTTTGATTATGGGGCCGTGTCCAATTTGAATTTCCGGCAAAGACGCGCCGTTTCTTCTAGCTTCTTTCTCTAAATCTTCTTCATATTCGTTTATCAAGCGTATACCGTATACGGCTTCGGCGCGGATGAACAAGTTATCGCTGAGCAAAAAATCCGCCCCAAAACCAAATCTAAACCAAAGGGAGTTTAAATCTGAAACTTCATCGCTGGCTCCTTTACCCTTTCTGTCTCCTTGTGAAAGAAATATCTGGTAATCAGCTCCGGCAAGCGGGTAAAGGAACACCAAACCGGCGCTAAATGGGTATTTTAGCAGAAGTCCAAAGTTCAAGGCGGAAAATAAGCCAGTGTTATCATTCACATTTATGATTTTAATTGTTGAATATCCGGTAGTAAACGCGGCGTACAATTCCGCATACGTCATGTCAAAAAAAGCAAAACCGCCAAAGCCCATATTTTCCATGGATATTGCTGCCGTAGCGTTGTCGTAAATTATGCCGCCGCCCAAATTCGCCGTAAGTATACCGCCGGCGCCGGCTTTTAACGAAAAATCTTCTTGCGCAAAAGCCGTAAAACTCGTCAACGCGGCTGTTAGGATTAACAGATGTTTTTTCATTATTCTAACTTCCTAAATTAAAACATTTGTTGAATTTCTTTCAACTTTTGAAATTGACCTCATTTACTCGCGGCTTGGTCTAATGCCCCGAATCCTATCCTTCTTACCCTTAATAGAAATAAGCGCGTAACCTACGCGACACTTGCAAGATACGCCGCCGTTTTATAGCAAGGATGAGGCGCTAAAATAATATAGCGCATAAAAATAAAACTTATAAGATATTTCTCGCGGAATCCGGCATCGCGGCAGCCTCTTGCACCATGCCGCGATGCCATGCTAAAAATTCTTTTTCAATATGCGGATTCATTCCTTCAACATCCGCCATGACGCGAAAAACCGGCTCTGTACCTGAACCACGCATCCAAAGGGAGGCGAATTCTATATGATTTTTGTTGGAAAAATAGATGCGGAGTCCGCCGCGTCCGGCCTCGCCAAAGTTTTTAATGCCGCGCCGCTCCTCGCTGCCGTTATAGGCGGCGGCTTCCCATTCGCATATCCCCCACTCGTTGAAGAAAACCTCTTTTTTTTCACGCCACTCGCGCAAAAATATTTTTTGATACCGTTCTTTTAGTTCCTCGTTTCCGGCGCTCGCAATCTTCAAGCGGGCATCGTCAGAATAGGCGCTTGTTGTGGTGAATAGAGGGAGGCTTTCTATTACGTCTGACAGTGTAAAATTGTTTGAGTATGGCGTTTCAACACCGCGTCTATCGCGCCATAGTTCGAAAAATCCTTTTTTCCCCGGATTTGATCGTATTCGCAGCAACTTCAGCAGCGCCATGATTGTTTGAAGCGGATCGCGCACGGATTGCGGGTGAACTATGCTGCCGCCCGCCGCGCCTTCGCCCATAATCGGCGTTGTCCAGCCTTCGGCGCGAAGCCGCCGCCCAAGGTTTACCACGTTGGCCTCGCCTGTTTCAGCGCGGAAGACTTCCGCGCCGAAGGCGCGCGCGATTCTGTCTATGCGCATTGATGTCGCATCGTTCACGGCAATGGCTGTTTTATGCAGCAGCCCGCTTTTCTTGTCGAGATTCGGGGATTCTGTCCATACAAGCTGGCAGAGACTGGAAAGACAGGCAAGCGCGAATACCTCCTGAGCTTCCAGAGGACGGGCGCAGCCTGCTTTTTCGTCAAAAATCACGATGTTTCCGCGGTCGCCGTCGCAATCGGGCGTGTAAGCTAGAACAAAGTCGTTATCGCGCCGCCAGAGTTCATTCAAAAAGTCGCGGCAGGGTGTTAATCCTTCGCCTTCCGGTACTATTTGATGGACTATTTCTCCGGAATGAGCGTTAATCGCGGTGAATTTTAGCTTGAATTTTCCAAAAAAATCCTTGTCTATGCTGAGCGTCCGCGCGGAACCGTTAAAATCCGCGGCGATTCCAAGCGGCGCGGATTTTATCACGCTTGCCAACTCAGTCAAGACGCACTCTTGACCGCCTGCCGCCGTTTCACGGCTAATGTCCATGTACGCCGCGAGCGCTTCCGCCTTGAAACGCGGGGCGTTATTCATGGTGTTGTCAAACGCCACCGCATCAACGGTGTCAAGGCTTTCGAGTAGAATACCGGCGGCAGACTGCGACGCACTGAGTGTTCGGAAATCTTTTTCAAGCTGCGCCGCATCCGCGACGCTCAGTACGCCGCCGTCTGTTAGTCCGAATTTTACGCCGTTGTAAGCTATTGGGTTATGGCTTGCCGAGATGTAAATAAATCCGTCCGCTTTGTTTTCCGCGCCGCAGGCGGCGGCGTAGGCCATTATTTCCGGCGCGGCTAGAATTCCACAAAAAATGACACCGGCGTTTTTTGCGAGCAATGTTTTAACTAATGTTTGCGCGATAGCCGGTCCTGTGGGCCTTGTATCGAGCCCTACGATTACACGGGCAGAACCGGACTTTTTTTGTAAAAAGTCCGTGAACACGGATGCCGCCGCCGCTGAAACAACTGTATGGAACGCGGATATTTTTTGTGAATGGCTTTCTTCGCCGCCGTCTTCCGCAAAGACATCGCGCCAGCCGGATGCTGAAAGTATCACCGGCGCGCCTTACCATATTTTAGGTTGAAATTTACCGTCCGGCGTATCAATTTTAATGTTTTCCCTAGTCTGTTCAATATGTGAAACTCCTTTTATAGCGGCGTTCTAAAAAAGCCCCTCGTCTTCGTCTTCCTCGATTATTGCGCTTGCCGCCGTATTCTTTGCCGCCGCCGCATTCTTTGGCGCCGCCGGTTTTTTTGCCGTGTCCGGCGATGGCTCGGCGGCTTGCGGGGTCTGTTTTGCGCTTGAAGGGGCGGGTGTCTTCACAGCGGGCGGGGCTTCCGGTGTTTTGGCGGGTTTTACGGGCGCTGATGCAGTTGCATCAGCGGTTTTGTCAGCGATTGATGATGCGGCTGTTTCT
Source organism: Spirochaetaceae bacterium (assembly GCA_031267475.1). Taxonomy (GTDB): domain Bacteria; phylum Spirochaetota; class Spirochaetia; order Treponematales; family Breznakiellaceae; genus JAIRMY01. The sequence continues at coordinate 4,119 of JAIRZA010000121.1, forward strand.
GCGGTTTTGCTGGGAAACATGACTTTTCGGACTCGTTCTTCAACCTCGGCGGCAAATTCCTGATTCTTTTCAAGGTAATCCTTGGCGTTATCCCGCCCTTGTCCTACTTTTTCTTCGCCATACGAGAACCAAGCGCCTTTTTTATCGATAATTTCATACTTTACGGCGGCGTCAAGCAGGCTGCCTATGGCGGAAATGCCTTTTCCAAACATGATTTCCATTTCCACCTTGCGGAAAGGCGGCGCTACTTTGTTTTTTACTACTTTTACCTTGACGCGGTTGCCAATTGCGTCAGCGTCGCCGCCTTTTTCTATGGTTTCTTGTTTTCGCACATCAAGCCGCACGGACGCATAGAATTTAAGCGCGTTGCCGCCTGTTGTTGTTTCTGGGTTGCCGAACATTACGCCTATTTTCATGCGTATCTGGTTGATGAAAATTAGAACCGTCCGCGATTTTCCGATTATGGCGGTTAGTTTTCGCAGGGCCTGGCTCATTAAACGGGCTTGGAGTCCAACGTGCGCGTCTCCCATGTCGCCCTCAATTTCGGCCTGCGGTGTCAGCGCGGCGACAGAGTCAACAACGATTACGTCCACCGCGCCGGAGCGGACTAGGCTTTCCGCGATTTCAAGCGCCTGTTCACCGGAATCGGGCTGTGAAACTTCAAGGTTGTCAATGTCGACTCCCAGATTCTTCGCGTAAATTGGGTCAAGCGCGTGTTCCGCGTCAATGAATGCGCAGATTCCTCCAAGTTTTTGGGCTTCCGCAACGGCGTGCAACGCTAGTGTTGTCTTGCCGGATGATTCCGGTCCAAATATCTCTATGATGCGTCCCCGCGGATACCCGCCTATTCCCAAGGCTTCATCCAAAAGTATTGAGCCTGTTGGTATTACTTCTATTCCCGCCGCATTTGCGTGTGTGCCCAGTTTTATCAGCGATCCCGCGCCGAACTGTTTTTCAATTTGAAGTCTAACTGCTTCGAGCGCTTTCAGTTTATCTTCAGGACTCGCCCTGCTGTCTCCCGTGTTTTTTGCTTCCGCCGATTTTGCCATATCTATCTCCTAGTTACATTTTAATGAATCGCATATTAGCATGAAGCGCTAATATACACCGTTTATATATATCCGAAATAATATACTATGCTTTAATTTATCTTAAAAAAAAGAGTAAAAATAGAGAGCTTTACCAACTGACTCTTGAAACTATGCGGGCTTTATGCCATGCTGGGTAAAGCGCCGGCGTGGTGGAATGGTAGACACGGCAGACTCAAAATCTGCTGAGGGCAACTTCGTGAGAGTTCAAGTCTCTCCGCCGGCAGAGTATGCGGACGAAAGCTCCGCCCGTATTTCTTCCGCGATTATGGCGGCCGCCTTTTCTAGTTCTACAAGACGAGCTTCGTTATCCCCGCGCCGCTTTAACTCTATGAGCGGGGGGCCGGATTTAAGGTTTTTATCCCCTATTACCGCGCGAAACGGAATTCCTATCAGGTCGCCGTCGTTGAATTTAACACCGGCGCGTTCGTCTCTGTCGTCAAGCAGTGTATCAATTCCCAAATTTCTAAGCTCCGCGTACAATTTATCCGCCGCGTCCTTAACAATGCCTTCGTATTTTACCGGCACGATTAGCGCCTCAAATGGCGCAAGCGATACCGGCCAGACTATGCCGGCGTTGTCGTGATGTTCTTCGATGACTGCGGCGAGTGTGCGGTCAAGTCCAATTCCATAGCATCCCATCAACGGTGTTTGAGCTTTGCCGTCAACATCAAGGTAGGTTACTTTCATCGCTTTTGTATACTTGCAAGCAAGTTTGAAGATGTGCCCTAGCTCGTTGCCTTTTTTTTCATATAGTTCGCCGCCGCAGAGCGGGCAGCGGTCGCCTGCGGCGACGGTGCGAATATCGGCGATAATATTTGGCTCAAAGTCGCGTCCAAACGCGACGTTCTGGTAGTGTGCGTCTTTAGCCAGAGCGCCGGTAATCGCGTTTGTCATGGCGCAGACTGTTTCGTCCGCGATGATGAGTACGCCGCTTAGTCCGGCGGGTCCGGCAAAACCAACGGGCGCTCCGGTAATTTTTACGACTTCGCCGTCCGAGGCAAGGGATACGCCGGAAGCGCCAAGCAGGGAGGCGAGTTTAATTTCGTTTACTTCGAGGTCTCCGCGAATCAATACTGCAACCGGCAGTGTGTCCGGTATGTTTCCTTTAATCGACGATTTTAGAAGTTCGCCGCCCGGGTTGGATGCTTGATATATCAGTGTTTTAATAAAATTTTTCGAGCCGGTTTTAAGAAAATCGCAAAGCTCCGCTATGCTTTTAATATCCGGCGTGTCTATGCGGCTTATAGCCGGAAGCCCTTCGGCGGCTTTCTTTGCGGCGGCAATGCTTGTTGGGGTAAAATCGGGTTTACAGGCGGCCTTTTCGACATTCGCCGCGTATTCGCAGGTTTTGCAAAGTATGAGCGTGTTGTCGCCTATCGCGCTTTCCGCCATGAATTCTTCTGAACCGCTGCCGCCCATCGCGCCTGAATCCGCTCGCACCGGAATTACGGGCAATCCGCAGCGGCGGAATATGCGTCTGTAGGCGCGTCCCATATCTTCATAGGTTTGAGAGAGGCTCTCATCGTCCGTGTGGAACGAGTACGCATCCTTCATTACAAATTCTCTGCCGCGTATCACGCCGTAGCGCGGGCGGATTTCATCACGATACTTAGTGTTTATCTGATACAGATTTAGCGGGAGTTGTTTATAGCTTGATAAATCATCTCGTACTAGCGCGGTAATCGCTTCTTCCGCAGTCGGCGATATGACAAAGTCCGCGTTTAGGCGGTTTTTTACGCGAAGCAAGGCCTCGCCCATTGTGTCCCAGCGTCCTGATTCTTTCCAAAGTTCCGCAGGTACTACCACTGTTGGTTTTACTTCAAGAGCGCCCGCCGCGTCCATTTCTTCACGGATGATGCGTTCCAGTTTTCTAAAAGAGCGCAAGCCTAATGGCAGATAGGCGAATAGGCCGTTGGCAAGCTGCCGTATCATCCCTGAGCGCAGCATAAGTTTATGGCTTATTACTGCCGCGTTTCCCGGCGCTTCTCTTAGTGTTGGAATAAAAAATTGTGAGAATTTCATAGGCGTTCCATTTTACTAAAAATAAAATAGCGCGAATGTTCGTTTCTGTCAATCGCTTGTCCGCGAAACTGTCGCAAGCGCGAGGCGCTTGCGACAACGGCTTAATTCCCATCAGATGACCATTCTATTCTGAATGTGCCGTTACCATAAGTAGCGGCGGTAGCGCTTACAGTACCGCCGGTTGCAGACATTGTACCGCTAATATAATTGGAACCACCGCCGCCCCCGCCGGAGCCATAGCCTGTATTGTCGCCTGCTACTAATGAGGTCAAATTAACTATCGCGTTGCCGCCATAATAGCCGCCGCCACCGCCTCCGCCGCCTTCGAAATTAGAGTTGTTGCCAGTTTGGTTGCCGTTCCATCCCTTCGCGCCGTTTCCGGTTGGAGTTGTGTCATTGTCGTATGTAACAACAGCGTTAGGCGCGTATTCCCCATACCAATAGGTGGTATCGGTTTCGACCAATTCTCTGAACTTGCTATACGTGCCAGCCGTGATATGCTCGTATGGCTTTTTAAGGCCGTCTGCAAGCACATATTCTTTAACTGTGGATTCTTGCTTTCCGCGGCGTCTAGCGGGAACAGGCTTTTCTCCGGCGTCCCCGCCCGGCAAGCTCGTCCGCGCGACCTCTCCATTGGCCTTTCCCACTCTGGGGATAGAGCCCGCTCCGCCGCCGCCGCCGGCCACAAACAGCAGAATAGCCTCGGTATTTCGCGCGGTATTAGCGTTGTCAAATGTTATAGGAGTACTGGCGTGATTGCCGGCGTAGTAAACTTCTGTAGCGCCGCCGCCTCCGGCGCCGGGTGTTGAGTTATCATACCTTTTCCCGCCCAAGCCGCCGTTAGGCCAGCCGCCTGCGGGGTTGTTGCCCCCTATTGAGGCATTGGCCACCAGTGCATTAGTGGCGGAGTCAAATATTGCCGTGCCGTCGCCTTCGGTTCCTATCCTGACCTTTAAAATATCTCCCGCGTTAAATACTTTTAGCGCCGAAACGCTGCCGCCTTTGCCGCCAAAGTCCGTATTTCCTGATTGCGACCACACATGACCGCCGTTAGCGCCGCTTATAGTAATTCTGTATACGCCGCCATCGACTATCGTTACCGATTTATACCTCTTGTCGCCCGCCTCGGTCGACGACAATTCGACAGAATTATGCGTGTACGTTGTAAGTTTATTTGCTATGGCGGTCTCAATCGCTTTTTCTAGCTCGGTATTGGCTTTTTCTATCTCCGCAATTTCGTATACGTGGTATGTTACCACAGCTTCATCCGGTGTCTTTTCGCCCTCGACGTTTAATACATAGTCGCCCGCTTTATGCCCATCATCGTCATCCTCCGTGTAACGCACAAAATCGCCGGATGGAATAGTTGTTACAACATCCTTGCCGGCCGCCGCTTCCTGCGCTTTTTCTATGGCTGCTTGCAAAGCCTTCGAGCTATCATCCTTCTTTGTAGCGCCTACCAAATATTCATCCGAATAAAGGGATGACACAGCCTCGCCTTCGGCGGCTGCCTTCAATCTGTCATCGATGCTGCTAATCGTTTCTTTGATTTGGGCTATAGCCGTAGCAGTGTGTTCGTCCAGTTTGAATACCGCGTTTATCGTTATAGCCGGACTGTTGCTGGTTTTAAGCAGCTTGCTTGCGGGGAACGTAAGCGGCTCTCCCGTGCTAAGGGTGTGCGTGAGCGTGTACGAAAGTTCCTCTGGTATTATTGTTTCGCCTGCAGCCGGACCGGTGTTGGAAAGCGCGGAGTTAAGCTGAAATATTTTCCATGAGATAAATTCAGAGCCTTCTATTGACGGGATTACAAGTTTGCTTATATCAGGGCGGTATGTTATGGAAAGACCGGTAATTGTATATTCCGGCAGGTCTTCCGTGTCGCTGGGTATATCATCTCTTAAAGAGTTGGCAACGCTAACAGATTCTTCTTGTGGAGTCCCCCCCCCCCCCCCTGCGTCAGAGGTTTTCTTGTTCGGGCCGTAACCGCCCGGATCGGCTATAAAATCGTAGCTTGCGAGGTCTTTACTTAACAGCCAATCTTCCTCGCTGTTGATATTTTCGTCGTGAAAAGTTATCACAGGAGCCGGCGCGGTCGAGCGCAGCAAATTAACCTGCTGCGTCGCCGGGTCCGCTCCGCCCGCGTTAAACCGCGCGAATACACCGGCGGTTTCCATCTCCCCGCCGCCTATTATGGCGTTTATTGCATCTTCGCCGGCTGATCCGCAGGACATCGCCAGCCCAATCAAGGCCGCCGTTAGAACGGCGTAAAATTTCTTGTTCATAGTTGAGAGTCTCCTATCGCCTCTTGTTAAATTATACCGCGTAAAGCGCGGCAGGGCGCGTACAACGAACCCACGCTAAATATACCGTAAAAAACTATTTTGGGGAAGAGTTTTAAACTTGCCGCGGGCGGCGGCGTTTTCCGCATATATTCTTGAATTTGGAATTGCCCGGTTTGAAGATACATCCCCTTATCGTGCGGATACATCTTTTGATATACTTTTGGTGATGACATTTGAAGTTACGGCGACAAGACGCAGACCAAAAACATTTGACGAGCTTGCCGGGCAGGAATTTGTAAGCGCCACGTTAAGGAAGTCCATAGAAGCGGGAAAAATAGCGCACGCTTATTTGTTCTCCGGCCCGCGAGGTTGTGGAAAGACGAGCGCGGCGCGGATATTGGCGCGGTCCTTGAACTGCGGGAAGGGAGCGGGTGTTGAACCCTGCGGAGTGTGTTCAAACTGCGTCGAGATAAGCAAAGGAAGCAGTCTTGATGTTATAGAAATTGACGGCGCGTCGAATACCAGCGTGAACGATGTGCGGCAAATCAAGGACGAAGTCTTGTTTCCGCCCAATTCATCCCGCTACAAGGTGTATATAATCGACGAAGTTCACATGCTTTCCAACAGCGCCTTTAACGCGCTGTTAAAAACGATAGAAGAACCTCCGCCGTATATTGTTTTTATTTTTGCGACTACAGAGCTGCATAAGGTTCCGGCGACTATTAAAAGCCGCTGCCAGCAGTTCGCGTTTAAGTTAATACCGGTGGAAACGATAAAGGAGCTTCTTAGCGCCGCTTGTGAAGAGCTTTCGATAGAGGCTGAAGACGAGGCGCTGTTCTGGATAGCCCGCGAGTCTACCGGCAGTCTGCGCGACGCTTACACACTTTTTGATCAAGTAGCTTCTTTTTCGGAAGGTCATATTCGAGCGGCGCTTATTCGTGAAAAACTTGGGCTTGCCGGTTTAGACAACCTTAACGCGCTTGCCGAAATCTGCGCTTCCAGCGATACGGGAGCCGCCTTCGCTCTGCTTGACGAGTTCATTGAAAACGGTGTCTCTGTTGAACAGCTTATAATAGATCTTGCCGGATTTTACCGCAGTTTGCTGCTGTTAAAAAGCGGCGTTACTAAAGAAAGTTTGCTAGGCTACGCGCCTGAACGTTTTTCCGCGAAAGCGCTGGAAACATTAAGCGTGCAGCGTCTGGAACAAGCTGTAAAACTGTTATTGGAAACGCACCGTTCTATACGCTGTACCGTTTCACCGCGTTTTGAGCTTGAAACCACTATCGCGGAGCTTTGCGCCCTGCCTAAATGGGTTTCTCAGGATGATTTGCGAAGCGCTATTGAAGGCGCGCGCTCTCTTTTTGGCGCAAAGATGTCCGGCGTTCCGGCCGCCAACATCCGGCATGAAACAAGCGCCGAAAAAGCGGAGTCCGCGCCCGGCTATTCTGAAAGCCCGGAAAATAAAGTAATATCATTTTCCGGCGAGTTCAAACGCCGAATAGCGGCGCGGGAAAATTCCGGCGCGAGGCAGGAGGCTGAAAACGTAATATACGAGACACGCGAAAGTATACTTGCGCCGGAAGTAAAGCTGGTGGAAAAGGTTTTTCAGGCGACTGTGGTAAAATAGCGGATTTACGTCCGCTATATGTTTTGGCGAAAACCGCGCGGCTTTAACAGTGGAGGCTGTTCCAAAACTTCAGTTTTTGGGGAGACAAGCAAAGCTTGTCCAGCAACCTATGAAAACCGCAGTTTTGTCGTCATCATGACGCGCCCATAGGGCGAAAAACTGCAAGAGCCTGT
>JAIRZA010000143.1 GCA_031267475.1 Spirochaetaceae bacterium
GTTGTGCGGTCTAGTCCGGGTGTCAGGTCGTCGTAATCCGCGTCCGTGTCTGTGTCGCAGTTCACGAGCGCGAGCGCGAGCGTAAACGCTATGGCGCAGGCTGCCGCCGCGGTCGCAAAACGTGTCGCATTTCGCGGTTTTTTTCCCGCTTTTTTCATTTTTTCCATGTGGCTTCCTCCAAGTATTCCGGCCTTAGGCCGGCGGGTATAGGTTAATTCAGCGCTTGTCGCTCCAAGCTGAAGTTCCTGTACTACTTTATCGTCTTTCGGCGGAAAAAACAATATGGCTCAATGCGCGTTGCGACTTGAGCTCCGGAGATTCGCGGAGCGAAACTCCATGTCCCTGTGTGACGGTGAACTCTGGAGTTTGCGCGGAGCGCAAACTCCACGCCCCCTCGTTGTATGAGAAGCTCGCGGGGCGCTGCCGCGTAGCGGAATGAAACCCGCTGGCGGGCGCAAACTCCAAGCCTTTGTGTTGTGGAAACCTGCTTGCGGGGGAGGTCTCTGATAGTTTTTGAATTCGGATTGCCGCCAGGCTTCCGGCGATTCTCATTTTAGATTAACCACGACATACCAACGGTCTGCTGTTTGTTTCCGCGTCTGGTCAACAAGACGCTTGTTTAATTAATCAGAATAGTATTAAGCTAAATATCGTGAAGGAAAGGCTGATGATTCTGGGCGCCGGAATTATGCAGGGACCCGTGATCCGCATAGCAGGCGATATGGGTTTGGAGAGCGTCGTAGTTGACGGCAATAAAGACGCGCCCTGCGCCGGAGAAGCGGATGTTTTTGAGCGCATAGACCTTAAAAACAAAGAAAAAATAACAGAATTGGCGCTCCGCCTAAAAGCTGAACAAAGCGGACTTTCCGGCGTAATGACGGCGGGGACAGACTTTTCGGCTACAGTAGCATGGGTCGCGGAACACGCGGGACTGCCCGGAATACCATACGAAGCCGCTCTGAACGCCTCCGATAAAGGACGTATGCGCCGCTGTTTTAAGAAAGCCGGCGTTCCGTCCCCCGAATTCATCATTGTTGACAAAGAAGCCGCCCCGCCGCCGCCGTTTTCATACCCCGTCGTAGTAAAACCCATCGACAACATGGGCGGACGAGGCTGCAAGCGCGCGGACAACGAGACGGAACTGCGCGTCGCGATAAAAGAAGCGCTCAAATTTTCACGCTCCGGGCAGGCCATTGTGGAAGAGTACATGGACGGCCCGGAATACTCCATAGACGCCATTGTTTACGAAGGCAACATAACAATTTGCGGATTCGCGGACAGACACATCTTTTTCCCGCCGTATTTCATCGAAATGGGACATACAATGCCCTCAAATTTGGAAGGCGAAACCGCGTCTTTGCTGCTGGAAACATTCAAAACAGGCGCGCGGAGCCTCGGCCTCACACTGGGCGCGGCAAAAGGAGACATAAAACTCACCTCCAAGGGACCCATGATAGGAGAAATAGCGGCGCGGCTTTCCGGCGGTTATATGTCCGGCTGGACATACCCGTATTCTTCCGGCGCGGAACCAATTAAAGCCGCAATACTAGCGGCGCTTGGACGACTCAACGCCGGCGACCCGCAGGGACTGCGCCGCGAGCGAAACTGGGTTTCGGCGGAACGGGCGTTCATCTCGATACCCGGACTCGTAAGCGAGATAAAAATCATGAAATCCACCGCGAGCGGCAAGTACGTGAAAAATGTTTTTTTTCGCGCCCGTGAGAACGAGCGGGTTGCTTTCCCTGAAAACAATGTTTCCAAGTGCGGGAATGTAATAAGCGCGGCTCCCAGCCGCGAGATCGCGATTACAGCGGCGGAAGAAGCGGTTAAAGGCATACTCATACGACTCGCCCCCCATGATGCCGCGACAGACGCATTTTTATCCGCGGATAAACCTTCCTCAAGCTGGCCGCCTTCCGCCTTTTCCGTGTCCGAAGACATCTATAAGGCGCTGGAAACACTGCCGTTTGGGAAGCCGGATTTGCGGCGGGCGGGCATTATCCCGTTTCCTCCACTGCTTGACAGCGAGGCTGTTGATTACGTCGGACGCAGTGTCGCGGAAAGCCTTGACGCCGTCCGGAGTCTTACCGGTTTGCCGCTGCCGTTTGACCGCGAAGGTTCGCTTGGCAGAGAATTTTGGACAGCCCTGCTCCGCGGCGGCTGTCAAGGAGCGGCGTATATGCTGGACTGCCTAAAATGAGAAGATTTCACCGCGCGGCGGTTCTGTTTTTACTATTTTTACTCGGAGCCGGCAATACATACACGCAGACGGACGCATCCAGCGGACGACACACACTTTCGTTAAACGAGGCGATGGATCAGCTTGACGGGGAGCTTTTGTGGGACCCCTTGTTTCAATCCGGCATAATCACGGCGAATAAACATCAAGCGTCGTTTCAGGCGGGCGCGGCGGGCGAGGACGCTCTCATTTTATACGACAACGCCACGCTGCTTACACTGCCTTCGCCTTATACAGAAGGCGGCGAATTACGATTTCCGGAGGCTTTTATCGCCGCGCTCAGAGGAAACATCGAAGAATCCTTACAGCGCGAAGAGCCCCGTTTCAGCATCGCCGCCATTGTTGTTGATCCCGGACATGGCGGAAAGGACGGCGGAGCGTCCGGAAACCTTACTATAAACGGTAAAAAAGTCCAAATTTTAGAAAAAGACATCACATTGAAAGTTTCAAAAGAGCTGTTTTCGCGCCTGCAAAAAAAGTTTCCCGGCAAACAATTAATGCTGACCCGCTCAGGCGATACATATCCGTCCCTTGAGGACCGTGTAGACAAGGCGCACGCTATCCCGCTCAAAGAAAACGAGGCTGTGATTTTTATATCCATACACGCTAACGCCAGCTTCAACAAACAGGCAAGAGGCTATGAAGTTTGGTACCTGAGCCCGGAATACCGGCGGGACCTGATAGACCCAAAGGCGAAAACCGGAGTTGAAGAGATAGCGTCGATATACAACGATATGCTGGAAGAACAATTTACCACAGAAAGCGTTATGATGGCGCAGTCAATATTGAAACACTTTAAGGGAACTTTTGGCGATTCCCTGCCTTCGCGCGGAATAAAGGCGGAGGAGTGGTTCGTCGTCCGAAAGGCGCGTATGCCGTCCGTGCTTATAGAACTAGGATTTGTAAGCAACGAAAAAGACGCGGAATTGATGACAGGCGCGTCCGGGCAAAAACTTTTTGTGGACGCCATCTACAACGGAATAATAGAATTTGTGGAGCGCTTCGAGAAATCCGGCGGCTTTACCGAAGTCGCAAACAGGTGAGCAGTGATAGCTTTTAATGAAAAAAACATATAAAGTGTAAGAGAATGGCAAATCAAAACGAAGAAACAATAATTGAAGTCTGTCCGGGCTGCGGCGGACAGCACAGCGTCGAGGAAATCGCGTCCGCTTTGAAAACTTGCCCGTCTTGCGGGTATCATTACCGCATGGAACCGGCGGAGCGCATAGAGTATCTTTGCGACAAAGGCTCGTTTGCCGAATTTTCCAGCAATTTGAGCTCGCGTAATCCGATTGAATTCGCGGCTTACGAGCAAAAGTTGTCGGGCGCGGAGGAAAAGACACGGATGAAGGACGCCGTAATCACCGGCTGTTGCGAGATAGATAAACACCCCGCGGTGCTGGCGCTCATGTCGTTCAGCTTTATGGGCGGCTCTATGGGATCCGTTGTCGGCGAAAAAATTTGTCAGGCTATGCTTAAATCCGTAAAAGAAGGACTGCCTCTCATAGTGTACGCGACATCCGGCGGCGCTCGTATGCAGGAAGGCATATTTTCATTGATGCAGATGGCGAAAACAGCCAGCGCCGCGGCGGAGATGGACAAGGCCGCCGTGCCTTTCTTCACCGTGCTTTGCGATCCGGTGACAGGCGGAGTTACCGCTTCATTCGCGATGCTGGCCGACATAATCATCGCCGAACCCGGCGCGTTGATAGGCTTCGCCGGCCCGCGCGTCATCGAAGGCACGATACACGCAAAGTTGCCGGAGGGTTTCCAGCGCGCCGAATTTCAACGGGAACGTGGTTTTGTTGATTTAATCACCCACCGCAGGGAACAGCGCTCTACGCTCGCATCCTTGCTGGAGCTTCATTCCACTAAATTTCGAGGATCGGACAGTGAATACTGAGCTTATACGTAAAAAATTAGAAGAGTTAAAACAGGTTGCCAAAGACAGCGGGCTTGATCTTGCCGAAGAGATAGGGGTGCTGGACGTGAAGGTTCAGGCAAGCTCGGAAAACGAGGCGGTCTGGCGGCGAGTGGAGCTTGCCCGCCACCCCGACAGGCCTAACGCGATGGATTACATATCGCGTATTTTTGATGGTTTTATCGAGTTGCACGGCGACAGAGCCTTTGGCGACGATCCGGCGATTATCGGCGGACTGGCGTTTTTTAACGGCCGTCCGGTTACTGTTATAGCGAATCAGAAAGGCCGCACATTCAAAGAAAATATGTTCCGCAACCACGGAATGGGCAACCCGGAAGGCTACCGCAAGGCGCTGCGCCTTGCGAAAGAGGCGGAAAAATTCCGCCGCCCGATCATTACTTTCGTGGATACGGCGGGCGCGTACCCCGGACTCGGCGCGGAGGAACGCGGTATCGGGGAGGCTATCGCCCGGAATCTGCGTGATTTCAGCCAGTTTAAGGTTCCAATAATCTGCATAATCATAGGCGAAGGCGGCTCAGGCGGAGCGCTGGGCATCAGCGTCGGCGATAAAATATATATGCTGGAAAACGCCATTTATTCAGTAATCAGCCCAGAAGGTTTCGCGTCCATCCTGCTTCACGATTCTACCAAGGCTAAAGAAGCCGCCGCAATGCTGCGTATAACAAGCGAGGAGCTTTTAAATTTCGGGGTCATAAACGGCGTGATAGCCGAACCTGAAGGCGGGGCGCAAAACTCCCCCGATATTACAGCCTCAAACATAAAAGATGTAATATCGCGCGATCTGGACTACCTTCGCCGGCGCTCTCCCGCGGTGCTCGTCCGCTACCGCAACCAGAAAATCCGTAAATTCGGACATTGGAACGAGTAGCCCCCCCCCCCCCCACACACATGAAAAAAAACGCAAAAAAGCCGGCGTTCAATTTTACGGCGTAAAAATCGTCCAGGCCTGAGTGCCGAGCTCCGTGAACGAAGGGGTGAGGACGACGCCGTTTTTATTTTTCAAAGCGCGTACAAGCTCTATGCGCCTGCACGGATCGCAGTACAGCATCATAAAACCGCCGCCGCCCGCGCCGGATATTTTTGCCGATTCCGCGCCGCTGTCCAGCGCGTACTGATACAATTCGTCAAGAAACGGATTCGTAATCGAGTCCGCGATTTTCCTTTTTGCAAGCCATCCGTTTAACAGACAGGCGGAAAAACTTTTTAGATCGCCTTTGAGCAGAGCCTCTTTCATGAATACCGCCTGCCTTTTTAACTCGTGCATATTATCCATGCTTACTTTATTTTTTTTATTTGTATTTTCTATTTGCTGATTTATTATGTTGCCGCTTTCACGCGATATACCCGTATAATACAACACCAAAGACGCTTCAAGTTCGTTTCGTATCCAGCGTTTAAGGCGCAGCGGATTAACAATTACACGCTCGTTGTCATAGAATTCCATGAAGTTAAACCCGCCGAATGTAGCCGCGTACTGATCCTGTTTTCCGCCCGCTAAGTTTAAATCCTCGCGTTCAACTTTGTACGCTAAAGACGCGATGTCGTATTCGCCCAGCGGCAAATTCAGCCATTCGGAGAAAGCCTTGATAATAGCCACGACCATAGTTGAGGACGAGCCAAGCCCGGAGCCCGCGGGCGCGTCCGAATAGGTAGTCATTGTAAATGAAAGCGGGTTGTTATTGTTGTAATCTGAAATAATTCTGTTATAAACGCCTGAATGCAACGATAAAACATTTGACGTTTTTATATTTTCCTCAGAATAATGCTCTTCAATAACGCCTATATCCGGCGCCTTGAATATAATTTTCCGTTCGTTGGACGGCTCGATTATGCAGTATGCGTACATATCAATGGTCGCGTTCAAAACATTCCCGCCGTACACATTGTAATACGCCGATATATCTGTACCGCCGCCCGCAAGTCCCAAGCGGAGCGGCGCTTTCGCTCTAACTATCATTTTTTAAGCATATTAAATTTTTAACCCGCCCCTCAAGCAGTCTGCCCGGCGCCCGCCCCTGCCAGCGTGTTTCCATCCGCTCCGCCCCCGCCAGCGGGCTTCATATCCGCTCCGCGCCCGCCAGCGGGTTTCTATCCGCTACGCGGTAGCATACCGTAAGCTGTCTTCACTTTGTGTCTTCGCTACGATAAAAGCGGTTGGCATACGCGGCTGCCAGCCGCCGGAGTACCGCCGGAAGCTCAACGCGCTTTGCGCGTTGAGCCGCTCCTCAACAAAAGCGCGGCATTTTGCCGCGCTTTTTGCTGGGAAAGTTTCGCGTTAATTACCCATGTACGTGTACGGGAAGCGGACAATCACAATACCGGGCTTGCCTTCACTGCCGTTGCCGCTGCCGCCGGGACCGACGGTTGCCGCATCACCGGTAGGAGGGGCGGGCGTAGCTACAGAGCTGGCGGC
>JAIRZA010000216.1 GCA_031267475.1 Spirochaetaceae bacterium
GCCGTACAGCGTAATCTTTGACGCGGGAGCCGGCGCCAGCCCTGAAGAACAGACCGTTATCGTAACATATCCGGCGCAGGCGGCGGAGCCCCCGCATAGGCCTGCAAAAGCAAATTACACCTTTACCGGCTGGTTTACCACCACCGCGGAGGACGTCGCCGCGTTTACTCCATACGTTCCCGCGGAAAACGGCGCGAAGTTTTACGCCCACTGGAAAGAAGGTGTCGCGGTGATTATGTTAAACGAGAACTATAACGCGAAAGTTGTGTACAAAGATTCGCCTTACGACGGGACATTGAATTTGACAGCCGGGAATAATCCGTCAACAAGGGAGCATTACACATTTGCAGGCTGGTACGACGACCCGACCGCCGGGACGAAGTACGGTGATACGAGCGGTGTTGTTTCAATTAGCAACTACACCGGAACGCCCGCCGTTTTGTACGCGCGTTGGACGGGGGTAACTTACACGCTGAATCTAACTGTAAACGGAGGAGACGCGCTAAGTCCTGATACACGCGCCGTTGTGTATCCCAAAGACCTTGACCTCAGAGATATTGTTCCTACACGCCCCGGTTATGACTTTGCCGGCTGGTTCGGCGCCGCAAGCGGCGGAAGCGCGTATACGACTTTGGAGTCCTATGCCGGAACACCGAATGAGTTGTTCGCCCATTGGACGCTGAAACAGCACGATGTTAAGTTCTATCGGAATGAAGATGCATCCGATTCTCCATATTTAACGCTAAAGGTAACTCACGACTCGACCATAGGCGCCGCGTTTCCCGCGCTGCCTAAGGCCGGCTCTAAAATAGCAAAGAACTGGTACACAGCCCGCAGCGGCGGCAACGCGGTTGCAAGCACAACGGCGGTAAACGGTGATATGGACGTGTACGCCCAATGGCTGAAAGCGACTGACAGCAAACCGGCAAACGCGACCGGCGGGACGACAACGTATGTGGGAACAAGCGACGGTTTCAACGAAGTCCATACGTTTACAAGCTCTGCGTCTTTCTACTTTAGCGCCTCCGGCAGTCGCGATGTAAAGGCGCTCATTGTCGCCGGAGGCGGAGGCGGAGGCGGAGCCGGCGAAACCGACGGCGGCGGCGGCGGCGGGGCCGGCGGTCTGCTGGAGGTGGTTTCCACAATATCCGGCGGCAATACTAATTATTATGTTACAGTCGGCGCCGGCGGCGACGGGGGCGGCGGTAAGAATACGTCTAATAATAACGAGGGGGTACATCGCGGCAGTACCGGCTACGATTCATCGTTTGCCGGAATTATAGCTAAAGGCGGGGGCGGCGGCGGACCCGCTCAGTTTAGCTACCCCAGCGGATCGGCCGGAGGGGACGGCGGCAGCGGCGGCGGCGGCGGCGCCGGCGGCGGCGAGGTGCTAGGCAATCCGGGTTCCGCCACAAGCGGGCAAGGCAATAAAGGCGGTTACGGCGGCGCCGGCTCAACCGGCGGCGGGGGCGGAGGCGCGGGCGGCGTGGGTAACGTCAGCGGTCACGGTATCGGCGGCAGTGGTAAAACATTGAACTACAACGGCTCTGCTACCTACGCGCAAGGCGGCTATGGTGGAAACAACAGCACCACCATTCGCGATACTTACGGCTCAGGCGGCAAGGGCGGCAATGTAGGAGGCAATGGCGGCAGTTCTGGTATACAGGGTATAGTTATTATCAGCTTCCCGTATAAATATTAGTCTCCACGCGCTTTAGCGCGTGGATCCCGCCAGCGGGCTTTCTGTCCGCTACGCGGCGGCATACCCACATACGCTGGAACTTTGACGTGGGGGGCGTGGAGTTTCGCTATGCGAAACTCCGGAGCTCACCGCGTCAGCGGTGAGCCACGCGCTTGCGGCGCAAACTCCACGCCCCTGTGTTGTATGAGGCGGCTTACAGCCGCGTATGCCAATGCCTTTATCGAAGTGCAGACGCAAAGTGAAGACGGCTTACGGGACGCTGCCGCGTAGCAAAATGCGCAGCATTTTGCTACGCGGGCGGGTTATTGCATTTCTTTGGATAGGACCATTAGCAATTCGCCGTTTATATCGTGGGCGTATTCCCAAACAAAGACACCGCCTAATTTAAGCCGCTTCGCATATTCAGTTATATAACCAATAGCCTCCGCGTCCGTATAACTAATAAACGTGTCGCCGTTATAAAGATACGGCGCTTTCGCCTCATCATCCCAGTAACGAGTATAGCCGGAATCAGCTTCAAGAAGCAGTTTGATTTTGTCCCAACCCAACCCGTCAAGCGGGGAAACCCTCTCATATCCCTGAAAAAGCCCGTGCCTTGCCCCTTCGGAAACACCCTCCCACGCATGACCATAGAAACCCACACCCAAAACAATCTTATTTGGAGGAACACCAGCTTCCAAGAAAGCCTGCACAGCCTGCGCCGTGGACCAACCACCCCATTCAGGATCGCCGTCAGCCGTGCGTAAATTGGCGTGATGACCAGTCGTTTTACTCCACCCGCCGTAATAGTCATAAGCCATAAGCTTAAACACATCAACAATTTTCGCCGCGTCTTGGGCGCGGTTTTTATCACAGAACCACGGACTCGCCGGCACCGCGACAGACAAACCATAACGCTTACCCGTAACCTTCCCTAATTTATCAAGAGCGGCGCGCAACTCACTCAAAAGCAAGATATAATTATCGCGATCCGCAGGCTGCGTCTCAATCTCCACACCCCAATCAGGACCAACCGGATACTCCCAGTCAATATCAACACCATCAAGACCAAAGTTTTGAAGCCACTCGCATACATTAGCGATGAACTTCGCCCGCGTGTCCGGATCCTCAGCCGTGTGAGTAAATTCCGCCTTGTAACCACCCACCGAAAGATTGATTTTCAGATTAG
Source organism: Spirochaetaceae bacterium (assembly GCA_031267475.1). Lineage (GTDB taxonomy): Bacteria > Spirochaetota > Spirochaetia > Treponematales > Breznakiellaceae > JAIRMY01. The sequence goes on from JAIRZA010000216.1 coordinate 2,871, forward strand.
GGAACTCCTCCTTCAACGCCGCCGTCTGCCGCCACAAATCTGTGAACCCCGGCACGATTACACCGGGCGTAAATTCCGACTCTTGGTCAACCATATCTTTGATATAAATCGTAGAGAAGTCGGACTGATCTATAAGCGCGAACGCGATGATAATATCCGTAAGATATTCACCGTGAACCATGTCAGCGGTCCAATGCCCGCCCTTGTCAGACTCAGCCCCCAGTCCCAGCGGCCATGTCCTTATGTAGGACGAAACCTTAGGCTTCGCCCCCCCCCCCCCCGCGTCTTTTTTACCCTTAGCTTGAGCCGGGAAAAGAACAACCCCAAACAGCGCAAGCGCCAACAGAAAAGTATTTACTTTCTTCATAAATTTCCTCCACTATTTATTTTAAGGGAGTTTTCGAAAAACACAAGCGAAAAATATAATTTCTGACAGCCGGACGCCCGGTTAGACCAAGTGTTAAACCGAGGGTTATACCCTAGACGAGGCTCCGAGGAGGGCGGCGGCAAAATCTTGACCGCTTTTGAAAGACGAGCGATTCAAGATACAATCTTTCGCGCACAGAATATTTACACGCTCCGCAATCACACGCTTTTTTCTATCAGGAATCTCCGTAATATCCTTAACCTTAGCCATACCCACAGTACGGCGAATCAATTCAAGACCAGTACAAGCCGCCGCGTCAGATATAACCGCCGCCAGATAATACCCGGCAAAACCATTCGGCATAGCCATAACATCCGTAACATTCCTAGAGAACACATCAAGAAATTTTTGTTTGAACAAATCAATAACCGAAACCGCGCTCAACAAAGCCCACTCGCAAAAATCCCTTTGTTCCGCGGCGTTTCCATTATGCCACGCAAAAAACAAATTCGCTATCACATTACCAATATCATACCCCATAGGCCCGTAAAACGCGAATTCCGGATCAAACACACGAGTCAGCCGCTCGCCCCCAAGCGCCTTTTCCTTCACAAAAATAGAGCCGGTATGCAAATCGCCGTGCAGCAAAGCCTGCGCGTTATTCATAAATTCAAACTTCAACTTTGCCGCTTCCAGACACAAATTTTTATCACCGTACAACTCATTTTTCACAAATTCAAGATTTTCAGACAACACAAGATTACGCCCTTTAACATCGTTATAAGGCTCCGTGTACACAAGATCCTCAGTAATCTCGCACAATTCAGGATTGATAAAACGCCTTACCAACTCTTTTTTCGCCTTATGATCCATCACAATATCCGTCGTATTAAGCAGAGTATTCACCATATAATCAGTTATATCCTCCGCAAAAGACGGAAACACCCTGTGCTCCATAAGCGCGTAGCGCATAAGCTGATAATCCGATAAATCCTCCATCATGCAGGCGCACATCACCGTATCATACTGATAAACCCTAGGAACAAGCCCGCCCGCGTACTTTTCCTGCAACAACAGAATTTCGGATTCAAGACGATTACGGCTAGTAGAAACCCTCATTTCGGCTGAAATACGAAGCGCGGGGCCCGCCTGCTTTACAATAAGCGAACAACCGTCATTTTCATTCACCACGCGAAACACATAGTTTAGGTTGCCGTCGCCGATTTCCTTAACCTTCAACAATTGCGGAGACTTAAAAAAATCCGGCACTTTCGCAGTTACATAAGCCGCGACATCGCCCTCTTTCATCAAAAAATACGAATCATACACAGACATACCGCCGCCTACACCTTAAAATACAACAAAGCGTTCACTATGGACGCGGCGACAGCGCTGCCGCCCTTCCTGCCGCGCGCTATTATACACGGAATACCAGCATCCAAAAACAATTCCTTAGCCTCCACAACATTAACGAAACCAACCGGCGCGGCAATCACCAGCCTCGCGTCCAGCTTATTTTCGTTCAGCAGCTCATGGATACGAATAAGCGCGGTAGGCGCGTTTCCAATCGCGAATATCAGCGGCTTGGCAAGCGCGGCCGCTTTGTCCACAGACGCGCCGGCGCGTGTTGTACCATCCCTCTCAGCCGCCGCCGCAACATCGGCGTCCGCGATAAAACAATGAACACAAGCCGAATCGCCGCCAACTTTCGAAAAAACAGCTTTGTTTATCCCAGTCAAAGCCATCATCGTATCGGTAACGATATTCACACCCGAGCGCAGCAAATCAAACGCCGCTTGAGCCGCGTTGTGCGTAAACACAATACTGCCGTCAAAATCAAAATCTGCCGTAGTATGAATCACACGCTTTATAACAGCCTCCTCAAGCGGAGACTTAACACGCATATTTCCGCGCTCCGCAAGCTCCTTGCTGATAATTTCAAAACTACGCCTTTCTATATCTTCCGGTTTTGTATACATACCCATACTATATCACCGCCGCGCAGTCAGACATACCAGCCTCCAGTATCTTATACACCGCGTCCATGTCAATAGAATCGCGCAGAATATCCGCGAGCGCGTCATACTGATTTTCTTTATATTGATTTGTTGAAATCGTGTTTACCTCCCGGTCATATTCAAGACCATTCGCGTTGTACAGCGCCTTCACAATCACAGCCGCGGCGTTTCCCGCGTCAAATATACCATGTATATAAGAGCCGTACACAGAGCCGCGGCACACGCCGTCTGAAAATTCCCTCCCGCTCACAGAATCCCTTATCGCCGCCAAATAATTAGACCGCCCGGCGTCGTCCGGACTTGTGATTCCCATGTGAACCTCGTAGCCTTCAATTTCTTCACCCGACAAACCCGCGAATATACCGCCGATTTTTGCAAATTTCCCGCGCACCCGCGTTCTTTGCTTTTCCGTCTCAAACACCGTCGTTACCGGCAAAAGACCAATCCCCTCGATCTCGCCGCCGCCCTCCGCCTTAAACGGGTCGGATATACGCTCGCCCAGCATTTGATAGCCGCCGCATATACCGAATACAGGCTTGCCCGCCGCGGCGTGTTTTTTTATAGCGTTTTCAACACCGTTTTTCCTCATCCACTCAAGGTCGCGTATCGTGTTTTTAGTTCCCGGAATTATAATAAGACTTGCCGTATTAAAATCCGCCGCATTAGCGCAATACTGCACCGATACACCGCCGACTCTGCTGAACACGCTAAAATCCGTGTAGTTTGACATACACGGCAGACGCGCCACGGCTATTTTCAGAACGCCGCTTTTAGGAATATTGTCCAAACGCTCGCTCTGACTGTCTTCGTCGTCAATATCAAGATGAAAATACGGAACCACCCCTAAAACCGGCTTGCCCGTTATATCCATAATTTGACGCAAACCGTCTTTTAACAAAGAGCTGTCGCCCCTGAATTTATTAATAAGCAAACCCTTAACATAACGGCGCTCCGCTTCGGTAAATAAAAGCATAGTCCCGGCCAAAGACGCAAACACACCGCCGCGGTCAATATCAGAAACAAGGAGCACCGGGCATGAGGCAAGACGCGCCATAAACATATTTACAATATCGTTATCCCGCAAATTTATTTCAGCCGGACTACCCGCGCCCTCCAGCACTATAATATCAAATTTTGAGGAAAGCCTTTCGTATGATTCCGTTACCATTGGTGTCAAATGCTGCTTGAACCGGTAATAATCACGCGCGTTAAGCTCGGTACAGATTTTGCCGTGCACTACAATTTGCGACTGGGAATCTCCGCACGGCTTTAACAGCACCGGATTCATGTCGGCGTCCGGCTCTATGCCCGCGGCTTCAGCCTGAACAACCTGCGCCCGGCCCATTTCAAGGCCTTCCTTCGTGATAAATGAATTGAGCGCCATATTCTGCGACTTGAACGGAGCGACTTTATAACCGTCCTGCTTGAATATCCGGCAAAATCCGGCGGTTATTATGCTCTTTCCAACATTAGACGCAGTGCCTTGTATCATTATAGCTTTAGCCAACTACACCCCCCTCCTACCCTTGATTTCCGCCAAGGCCTGCAACAGCAGCGTGTTTTCATCATGAGTAAGGATCGCCGTCCTATAATAACTATCGTCCAAGCCGCGGTAATTATCGCAGCGGCGTATCAAAATATTATACTGTAAAAGGTTGTCAAAAAATACATCATTGTCAAAACCAGAATCCGGCCTTATTCTAAAAAATATGAAATTCGCCTCGCCGCCCAAGACTTCAAGCCCCAGCCGGGTAAATTCGTCTCTCATCCGCGCCCGCTCCGCTTTGATAAGGGCGCGTGTGTTAATCACATAATCCTTTTCGCCCAGCGCCGCGATTCCGGCTGTCTGCGCCGCGGCGGAGACCGGCCACGCCTGACCGGTATTCGCAATCTCCCGCGCGTTTTCCGCGCAGCCTGTAACACAATAGCCTAGTCTTAAACCAGCCATGGCGTATATCTTTGTAAACGCGCGCAGGATAATAAGATTCGGAGAGTTTTTCAGATACGGGATCGCGGTATGCTCCGCGGGCGCGTCAAGGAATTCGTTAAAACATTCGTCGATTACAAGTGTAATACTGTATTCATCACATTTTTGTATTATACGCGCCAGCAAGTCCGCGTTAATTGTCAGTCCGGACGGATTGCCGGGGCTGCCTAAAAACAGGAGTTGTATATCGCTGTTTATTTTTGATAGGATTTGCTGGTCAAGCTCAAAAGTTACTTTCGAAAGTTCATGATAATCGACATCGCAGGAAATCTCGCGCAGCGCTTTTTCGTAATCCAAAAACGCGGGCGCGGTAACAAGCGCTCTAGCGGGCTTTTTCCAATGAGCTATCCGGTAAATAAGGTCGCCCGCGCCGTTGCCGCAAACTATGCGGTCCGCCGGAACAGACAGGCACTCCGCCAGAGATCGGCGCAGTTCGCGGCAAAACGGGTCGGGATATTTCGAGAAATTCTCCGCGAGCTTCGCGCCGCCAACCTGCTCGCCGCGAAGTTCGCCGCGAAGTTCGCGCAGAAGCGCATCCACGATGGCTTTCGGCAGTCCGAGCGGGTTTATATTCACGGAAAAATCGATCAACCGCCCGCCGCCCACCGGCGTTTCGCTCTTTAAGTAATCTATACCGCCGTGTCTTATTTCCATAACAGGCTCAAAACGAAAAAACTTATTGCGGTGCAAAGTCCGCCCGCAATGACAACGAAGAGTATCGAAGCGCAGTACATCATGCGGGTTGCGCGGACGATATCGAAGGCTTCGGCTGGTCTAAGTTCGTCGCCTATTGTTGGTTTTTGCTCTAATTCTCCATGATAATAGGCGTCGCCGCCGAGTTGTATGCCTAGCGCGCCGGCGACTGCGGCCTCGCAGTGGGCGCTGTTGGGGCTTGCGTGGTTGAATTTATCGCGTTTGTATATTCTTTGGGCGTTTTTTGTGTTAAAATGTAGTATTGCGGCGGATAATATTAACAGTCGCGCTGCTATTCTTGCGGGTATCCAACTCAATATATCGTCTACTCGCGCCGCAAAGCGTCCGAAATTTATGTATTTTTCGTTTTTGTAGCCTATCATTGAGTCCATTGTGTTTACTGCTTTATATAGCATGGCTAGGGCCGGGCCGCCTATGACGAGGTAAAGCATTGGCGCGATTACGCCGTCGGCTAGGTTTTCGGCGACGGTTTCTACTGCGGCTTTTATTACTTTTTCCATTGAAAGTGATTTTGTATCTCGTCCTACTATCATGGATACTGCTTGTCGCGCTCCTTCTAGGTCGTTTGACGCGGCTTTTTTGTATACTTTTATTGCTTCGTCCCGCAGGCAGCGGGGCGAAATCGAAAGGTACGCGATGATTACTGAAGCGAGGTAGCATGGTAATACGCCAAAAAGGGAGGCGATGTATATTATGGCGCTAAAAAAGGTAAAGGCGGCGGCGCATATTAACAGAGCGAGTATCATGCCGGCGGTTCGCTCTCGTGTTTGGTGGTCTGTTTTGTTTGTTTTTCCGTAAGGTTTTTTACGGAATAGTGTTTCGCCCTTTTCAATCAGGAAGCCGATTCCGCGTACTGGATGGTAAGTCCATGACGGGTCGCCTGCCGCTGTGTCCAGCACGAACGCGGATATGAGTATCGCCGGTGTTCCGTCAATTAAAAACATGGTTCATTCGCCGGCGAATTTGTATTCCGCCGTAATTATCCCTTTATGTATGAATTATGTATTGTTATCCTTTATTACACAACCCGCCGGCCCGCCAGCGGGTTTCTATCCGCTACGCGGTAGTATCCCGTAAGTCTCTCAACAGGGCGTGGAGTTTCGCCGCGCGAAACTCCGGAGCTCACCGCGTCAGCGGTGAGCCACGCGGCGGCATACCGCAAGCCGTCTTCACTTTGTGTCTTCGCTCCGGTAAAGGCCTTGGCATACGCGGCTGTAAGCCGTTGAAACTTTGACGAGGGGGGCGTGGAGTTTGCGCCCCGCGCAAACTCCGGAACTCAATGCGCGTAGCGCATTGAGTCATGGTATGTAAGTTACTACGACCTTGCCGTCACCGCTGCTTCCCGCTCCTGTTTCACAAGACCCGTTGGTAAATTTATAGTCCTTATAAGCCGCTGGCACCTTATGATTGGTTTGATCGCCGGGCGTACCGCTGTACCCGTAGACAAAACCGCTGCCTCCTCCGCCGCCTCCCGCGTATCCGCCGCCGCCGCCGCCCCAGTAACCGCCGCCGCCACCGCCACCGCCGCCGCCGCTGTTGTAGCCGCCGGTTCCGCCGCCCCCGCCGGTGTTCCAGCCGCCAGCCGCGCCGGCGGCAGCGTCGCCGGTGATGGCGCCGTAGCTCCTGCCGCCGGTTCCGCCGCCGCCGTTGTTTCCGCCGCCGCCGATGCCGCCGATTTTGCCGCCGGCGCCGTCGCTGTAATTCTTGCCGTCGATGCCGATTCCGCCGTTGTTTCCGCCTCCGCCACCGCCGCCGCCGCCGTTGTTGTCGCCGCCACCGCCGCCGCCTGCAACGATGATGCGGGTATTCAAATCGTTCTTATCAAACCGGATGTCGGTCGCGCCGCCGCCGCCCCCGCCCTCGCTTTTGCTGCCGCCGCTGATACCACCACCAGCGGCGCCGCCGTTCCAGCCGCCAGCGCCGCCAGTCCCGTTGAGAGTCCCTCCGGCAACGCCTTTGCCGCCAACATATACGTACAGCGTTTTATCTTTGGGCAGGTTAATCGTTCCCTTGGACTTGCCGCCGTTGCCGGCGTCGGAGCTGCCCCAGCCGGTGTCAGCACCTTTGCCGCCGCCCGCGCCGTCCAGTTCAAAGGTATAGCCGCCTTCAACAGGAATGGTAAGGGTTTGAATCCCGCTGTTAGTAGTAGTGTAATTGAAAGTCTTCGACATATATCCGGTGGCGGCGTCGTACGTCCAGCCGCTAGGAACATCCGCCCATTTCGCGTAGTATGTCGCGGCCGCGCTCACGGTGGTAGTCGCGGCAACCTTTGTTCCTGTTTCACCGCTTTGGGTATACCAGCCGTCAAACAAAGAGTTTGTCTTTTTCGGTTTGGACACGGCGGGTATACAGTCTCCAAGCGACGCTGTGGGTGTCGCGCTCATATCGTTGTCGGGGTATTTTACCTGCGCGGTTTGACTGTCCGGACTTCCCCCGTTTCCCTTAAACGTTATGGTGTAGGACTCCCCCGTCCATCTCGGCGTTACGGTGATGTCTCCGCTTATTGCCGTGTCCGCTTTGAACTCCACTCCGCCGCTCATGTACCATTTGCTGTTGGATGTGTAATGCGGTCTTGCCGCCGCCTGCGGAACGGCGGCGGCGGTGTATGCAAGTGTGGCGGGGTCGTTCTCCGGGTAGCTGTATGTTGTTGTTTTGGTCTCCTCTTTCCCTGAATAGCTCCTAAATGTTACGGTGTATGTTTTCCCCGTCCACTTGGCGTACACAATGATGTCTTCTTCGACTGTTGTATTTTTATCGAATATACTGGAGCCGCCTCCTTGTTCCGGCGTGTAATACCAGTTGGAGCCGTCCCGTGTGTAATGCGCGCGTGTTACATCAGCGGCGGCGGGCAGGTCGGCTATTTTATAGCCGCTGGACGCGCCGGCGTAGGCTGTCGATATTGCGCCGCCGGCTTCATAATAGCTCTTGAATGTTACGCGGTATGAGTTAGGTGGTCTGCTCTGCCAGAGTCCGTATACGTCTATGTTCGCGGTAACGGTAGTAACGCCGGGTTTGAACCAGTGTTTGTCGCCGGGCGCGGGTACGGCGGTGTCTTGTATCAGTGGTTTTTGCTCCGTGTACCATCCTAAAAATGTGTATCCTTCCGGGGCTGTTGGTGTTTGCTCTTCGGATAGTGTCGCGGGGTTTGGATAGACGATGGGTACGTCAAAATTTTTGTCTTCGCCTCCGGTCTGCGCCCCGTTGGTGTGGAATGTTACTGTGTACGGGTCGCCCGCCCAGTGTCCGTAGACGGTTGTGTCTTCCGGTACCGCGCTGTCCGCCGTGAATTGCTCTCCTTCGCCGGCGTCCGTCCACCATATTGTGTTGGATGGCTCAGGGTGGTGGTGTTCCGGTCCGCCGCTTACTTTCGGAAAGCTGTCTTTCGCTATTTTGTATGTTGTTTCGTCTGCTTGCAACAGGGCCTGCCGTTTGAAGCCTTGGGATCACCCTATCCAGTACGGGATGAATGTTACTACTTTCGCGCCGTCTTCAAGCTGCTGCCACCATGCGTACAGTGTTATGCTTTTTGTGAGTTTTGTTTTTTCGGTGAAGCGTCCTTCTTCGGGTACGGGGTCGCTGCTTAACAGATAGGGCGCGGGTTCTGTCGGGTTTTCGTTTTCTGTTTCCAAGTGTGTTTGGGCTATGCTGGTGTCCGGGTTTTGTTCCGGCATGGGTGTTGCTCTGTCGTACCAGCCTAGTAATATCATGCCGTCGCGTTTGATGTAGGCGCTTGGCAGGTTGACTGTGGCGTCGTCGTTGACGATGGTGTTCCAGAAGTTTTCCGGTATGTCTTGAGCGAGCCAGTTTCCGCCTTGCGTTTTGAACTCCACATTTAGTCCGGCTACGGCTTCGCTTGATCCGCCGCCTTTCTTTACGCCAGTGTCTACGATTGCTTCGAGGTAGTCTAGTCCGCTCGATGGTTCCTCGCAGGCGCTTAGTGTGAATGCCCCAAGCACTGTTGCGCCTAAAGCCGCCGCTAAAAACAGTGTCGCTGGTTTTAGTTGTTTCATGTTGTCCTCCAGAGTTAACGCCGCTGCCTCCGTGTGTGTACGGCGGCGTTTTTTTGGGATAAGGATATATGTGTCAAGGCGGGTGTTTTGTGTTTCGCGCCTTGTTTCTGTGTGTTTTATCTGGTTTGTGTTTGTCTTGTGTTGTTCTAGTTTAGGTTCGTTTGTCAGGGGGGGGGGGGGGACTTGGTCTGCATTATGTTGATGTTCGCAAGTGTGTGTTCTGTTTTCATGGTGGTAGTTTACTTCCGCCTGCTTGCTTCTGTCAACGGGCCGCATTGCCTCATGAAAAATGTTACCGAAAATGGGTCATGCCTCAAATTGATATGTCAACAAGTTGACACGTCAACTTGTTGACGCTGTTACCCAAAATATAATAAGGACGCTCGAAGGAGGGCGTCCGGATGGGGTTAAACATGAATCAGAAACAGGCGGTAACACGGGAATACCTGTCCCGGTATCAAAAGGCGGCGAAGAAAGCGAAGCCGGCTTTGCTGGATGAGTTTATCCGGCTGACCGGGTATCACCGGAAATCAGCCGTCCGGCTCTTAAGCCGCAAGCCGGCGAAGGAAATCATGGTCTACGCCGGTGGGGAGGCGGTCAAGCTCAAACCGGAGGGCAGGGCGTTTGCGCTACGCGCAAACGCCCTAAGCAAGCGCCTAGCGCTTGCGACAGCGTCCCGCCAACCGCAAAGGTAAGCGGATCTATAACGACGAGGTTGCAGCCGCCCCACGCATGATATGTTTTTTTTCTGGTATAAATGCGGGAAGATACCCGCCCCTCTTATGCGGCATCAGATGCGGTACATCGCCGAACGGCCGGCCTTTCATATCACGCCGGAAACAGCGGAAAAACTCATACGGATAAGCCCCGCGACCATAGACCGGTACCTCAAAAAGACAAAGAGGCGCTCAGGCTGAAGGGGAAAAGTCTGACCAAACCCCTTAATTCCCTGAAAAGCCGCGTCCCCGTCCTCGCCCTTTACTCAAGCGAAGAGCGGAAAACGTTCGGTTTCCGGCAAATCGACACCGGCGGACTTTAGTCCGGCATCACTGCGGGCAGACAACATTCGGTCAGTATATCCATGCCCTGACCGCCACCGATGTCGCTTCTGGCTGGCGCGGACTTTTAGTCCACGGACTTTAGTCCGAAAACTCCGGTCGCTCCTCAATAACGCCCATTCATGGATGTTTACGAGCGGCTGCCTTTCACCCGGTCGCGGGATCAAAAGAAGAACGACAACTGTTTCGTTGAACAAAAAAACGGGGCGGCCGTCCGGGAATATGCCGGCTATGACCGCCTTGAAGGGTTTGCGGAACAGGCGCTCCTTTCGGACGTGCACACCTCGTTGATACCGCCGCTCAATTTTTTCATGCCTACCCAAAAACTCAAAAGCAAGATCAGGGCGGTATCCAAAGAAATCAAGATATACGACGAGGCGCGAAGCCCGTTTCAAAGGCTTGCCGGGAGCGGGAAACTGTCGAAGGAGCGCGCCGATTCACTTAAGGCGCGGTACGCGCTTTACAACCCGGTCCAACTTCAACAGAATGTCAACAAAGCCGACCTGCGCCTGCGTCAAAGGCTCGCGCAGGCAAACCGCAAACTGTCGCAGAAACAGGACGGCTTTCGGTAACATTTTTGGCGCCCGCGCCTCTTTTCACTTAGAAAAATTATGGCGCAATGCGGTTTCTTGACACCGCGCCATCTTTGATGACGCGCCATCAATATGGCGGCTCAGTTTTCCGCCACTGTTGGGGTATCCATTCCAACTTTGGCGGTTGTGTCCTATTCATAGTGAGTACGGACATTTCTATTGAACGTTGGCATGATTGTCTGGTAAACTTGACGGAAACCGTGCTGTATGCCACACTATAAAAATTATTTTTGGAGGTTTATATGACAAATAATATCAATACACAATGCCAATTGCCGGAACATTTTTATGATAAAGATGATTTAGCTAGAATGTTCTTGAACAGAAAGATTTATATCTGGGGCGCGGGACGGGACGGTAAAGGTGTATTTCAGATGTTAAAACGGAATGGTTATCAGGCGGAGGCGTTTTTTGACAGCTCGCCTCTTTTATGGAATGAAGGGGGGGGGGGGGGCAAATACCGGTGCTTGACCCCGGCGCCGTTCTGAAAGGGGACGGAAGTTTTTCTAAATCGGCTTTCATTATAGTAGCGGTAGGAAAAGGAGTAGATAAAGTAAAATACCGGTTGACGAACGAGGGCTTTACGGAAGGAAAAAATTTTATGATGAGGATGGATTTATGCCTCATTATACCAGCGATAGAAATTTCCGGCGTTTGTAATTTACGCTGCCTTGCCTGCCCGCGTTCAGATACGCTGCACCCGTTTGAAAATGGCGGATTTATCAGTGTTGATGATTATAAAAAAGCGCTTGAAAAACTAGTGCTGGAGTTGCCAACACTGCATCTTGTTTCTTTGTATATTTGGGGAGATCCATTGTTACATCCAAAATTACCGGAGATACTAAAAATAAATTCGGAGTTAAGCGTGGGAAGCGATATTTCGACGAATTTGAATATTAAAACAGAAAAACTTGAGGCGATAATGAAGGCGAATCCAACATATATGCGTCTGTCTTGTTCGGGTTTTGGGAGTAAAAATTATGAGGTTACACATACAGGCGCAAAATGGGATTTATTTTATAAAAATTGTTTTGAGGTTTCACGCTTGATAAAAGAATATAACCTGAACACGGGCGTTGAGCTTTATTTCCATGTGAATAAAATGAATATTCTTGAATATAAGGATATTGCGAATATGGCGCGGCAGCTTGGTTTTAGAACTGTGGCGATTCTTTCAATGTGTTTTCCACAATACGCAATGAATTTTCTTGAAAATATTCCATTGCCGGAATCCGCAAAAAAAGCTAAGGAACTGATGCTTATAAGCATGGAAGATGTGTTGGAGACCGCAAAATCAAAATCAGAATCAGAGAAACCATGTATGGCAAAAAACGGTTTTCCAAATATAAATTGGGATTTATCCGTGTTGACCTGCTGTAATTTTAATCAGGAGAGACTTGCCGCTAATTTTTTGAATATTGATATGGCTGAACTTATTAAATTAAAGGATACATCGGAATTTTGTAGAAAATGTATTTCGTATTCTATTCATAGATATTATGGCATTAAAAAATATAGTAATTTTGTTAAAGAATTACTGTTGGAAAAATGTAATCTGCCGCCTTATATTTAACGGTTTTGAACAGGTCTTATTATTTGGCATAGAAGGAGAAAAAATTGCAATACAGACCATTTGGTAAAACAGGAAAAAAGCTGTCGGCTTTGGGCGTTGGAACCATGCGGTTTAAGCTGGGAGAAGAGAATGGCTTTGAAAACGCTGTGCAGCTCACGCTTGAAGCCGTAAAACAGGGTGTAAATTATATAGATACGAGCTTTGGATACCTCGGCGGGCAGGCGGAAAAAATTGCCGGCGAGGCGGTGAAACGCGCCGGTAAAGAAGTGTACGTTACTGTAAAATCAAATGGTTTGACAGATGTTTCCGCGGATGCCTGCTATAAACGAATTTGCGATTCCTTAAAAAATATGGGATTGCCGAAGGCGCATTTTTTCATACTTTGGACAGTGCTAAATTATGATGATTTTATGAAAATGACTTTGCCCGGCGCGGCCTATGACGGGGCTGTCCGCGCGAAAAAAGAAGGTCTCATTGATCATATTTGTATGTCCGCCCACGCATCGCCTGAAAATATAATAAAAATCATGCGCACCGGAAAAATTGAAGGTCTAACTATTTCATATTCTGTATTAACGCCGCATATTTTTGAGCCGGTGCTGCAAACTGCCGCTGAATTGGGTATAGGCCTTGTAACAATGAATTCGCTTGGCGGCGGACTCATTCCGCAAAATCCCGGCCTATTTTCTTTTGTTAAACAAGACGGTGATGAGAGTGCCGCCGCCGCCGCCTTGTCGTGGTCTTATGCTCATCCCCAGATAACAACAGTTCTTTCCGGTATGACAACGCTTGATGAACTGAACGAAAATCTACGCGCTTTTTCCAAAAGCGAAAATTCAGCCGAGTCTGAAAAGCGAATTGCCGAGGTAAATAAATCTTTTTCTGATATTACGGGTTTTTGTACAGGCTGCGGCTATTGCGCCGGCTGTCCCGCCGGAATCGATATAGCTGTGCTCATGCAGGCGTTTAACGCTATTAAGTTTACCGGCGGTATAATGGATTACCGGCGTAAAGATGAGCGTCTTCTTGAAAATATCCGCATCTGTTACCGGCTTAACATGATTTCAAGTTTTATGCCGCCGGATACAAAAAATCCGTGTTTACAATGTGGTGAATGTGAAAGTAAATGTACACAGCATCTGCCAATCATAAAAAGAATAGCAGAGATTTATAAGCGTTTTGACGAATCTGCCTACAGTGAAAAACATATAATGGATAGATTGAGAAATATTTTTTCTGTAAATTATGAAAAGATCGCGTTTTGGTCCGCGGGTTTGTATACAAAAAAAGTTTTTTCTTATTTTCAAAAATTGTTTCCAAATCAAAAGTCTGATTTTTTTATTTTTGATAAAAATGAAAAGTTATGGGGAACGGTATGTGATGGTATTAGAGTGGAAAATCCTAGCAAACTTTTGGAAATAAAACCTAATATCGTTGTAATATCGAACTATATTTACAGCGAAGAAATATATAGAGATATAAAACAGTATGAAAACAGCGGCGTCAGAATCGTTAAAATACATACCGGGAATGATGTTCCGTGGCTGTTTTGATTCAGGAGGAATTAGAATGATAAAAAACGAAAATGTTGAAAACGCGCAATGTTGTCTGCCAAAACATTTTTACACAAAGCAAGAATTAGATAAATTATTCTTGAACAAAAAGATTTACATCTGGGGCGCGGGGCGGGACGGCAGGGGAATATGCCAAGCGTTAAAAAGGAATGGTTATCAAGTGGAGGCTTTCCTCGACAGATCGCCCGTATTATTGACGAGGGGGGGGGGGGGGCGACTCCTGTAATCAGCCCGGATTCTGTCTTAACCGGAGACGGCGGTTTTTCGAAACCGGCTTTCGTCATTGTAGCGCTTTCAAAGGAAATAAATAGTGTTATAGAGCGTTTAACGGGCGAAGGTTTTGTTGAAGGCCGTAATTTTATACGGAAAAACGATTTATGTCCTGTTACACCGTCGATAGAAATTTCCGGTGTTTGCAACTTACGCTGTATAGCCTGCCCGCGTTCCGATACATTACATCCGTTTGAAAACGGCGGATTTATCAGTGTTGATGATTATGAAAAGGTGATAAAAAAACTTTTACAAGAAATCCCCATGCTTCATATTGTCGCCTTATTCATTTGGGGAGATCCGTTACTGCATCCAAAACTGCCGGAGATATTGAAAATAAATTCTGAACTTGGAATAGGAAGCGATATTTCTACAAACCTGAATATTAAAACCGAAAAACTTGAAGAAATAATAAAATCAAATCCTACATATTTAAGGATGTCTTGCTCCGGATTTGGCGGAAAAAATTACGAGATTTCTCATGCCGGAGCGAAATGGGATATATTTTATAAAAATTGTTTTGAAGTTTCGCGCCTAATAAAGAAATATAATTCTGATACCGGTGTCGAGCTCTATTTCCATGTGAATAAAGCGAATATTCTTGAATATAAAGATGTTGTGGATATGGCGCGGCAGTTGGGATTTAGGATGAGCGCTTGTCTTTCTATGTGCTTCCCGCAATACGCGATGAATTTTGTTGAAAATATTCCGCTGCCGGAATCCGCCGAAAAAGCTAAGGAGCTAATGCTTATAAGCATGGAAGATATGTTGAGCGCGGCGGAAAAAGAAACCGAAAAGCCTTGTCCTCAAAAAAATGGTTTTCCAAATATAAATTGGGACTTATCTGTTTTAACTTGTTGTAACTTTAATCAGGACAGGCTTGCGGATGATTTTTTGAATACTAATATAACTGAACTTATAAAATTGAAAAATTCTTCTGAATTCTGCAAAAAGTGTATTTCACATTCCATTCATAGATATTTTTGTATACAAAAATATAATCGTTATATTCAGGATTTATTAATGGAAAAATGTAATCTGCCGTCATATATATAATTTGCCGGAATCCTCGAAACGCTTCGCGTTTCGCAAACGCTTCGCGTTTCGTAAGCGCAATGAGCGCCGGCTTAGGCGGCGCGGCTTCTTGTTAAAGCGGGCGGATTCCGTCTATCTTAAAATATGCTGATAAAAGATATTCTTGAAATCAAGGCGGATAATCGTGAATTGAGCGCTTCCGGCTGGGCGCGCACCAAGCGCGATATGAAAAATCTGGTGTTTGTAGAAGTGAACGACGGTTCCTGTTTTGCCGGCATACAGTGCGCGTTTGACAAAGCAATGTTGGACGCGAAAACAGAAACAGCGCTCTCGCGCTTGACCGCGGGCGCGTCCGTGAGGGTTCGGGGGCGGCTTGTAACATCGCCCGCATCCGGTCAGAGCGTCGAAATTGCGGGCGAGGAGCTTGTCATCATTGGCAGCGCCGGCGCGGATGATTATCCGTTGCAAAAGAAACATCATTCTTTGGAATTTTTGCGGGAAATAGCTCATCTTCGCGCCCGTACAAACACATTCGGGGCTGTAGCGCGGGTGCGCAGCCGGCTTGCTTTCGCCGTGAACCGCTTTTTTGAGGAAAATGGTTTCTTTCTTGTGCATACGCCTATAATCACAGCCAACGACGCCGAAGGAGCGGGCGCGATGTTTCAGGTTACCACGCTCGATTTGGCCGCCCTCGCTAAATCCGCCGCCCCGCCTGTCTGGAGCCGTGATTTTTTTGCTAAACGCTGCTATTTGACAGTTTCCGGGCAACTTGAGGCGGAGACCTACGCCGCCGCGCTTTCGCGGGTTTATACATTTGGTCCGACTTTCCGCGCCGAGAATTCCAACACGGTGCGTCATCTTGCGGAATTCTGGATGATAGAGCCCGAAATGGCTTTTGCGGAACTGCCGGATTTAATGGCGCTTGCCGAGGACTTTTTGAAATATCTTTTTAGAGACGCGCTGGAGAAAAGCGGGGACGATTTGGCGTTCTTTGACCAGCGCGTTCAGAAAGGTGTAATAGAAAATTTACAGAATGTCGCGGACTCAAAGTTTGCGCATATAACATACACGGACGCTATAAACGAGCTTCAAAAATCAAAAGTTGATTTTGAATTCAAACCCGTCTGGGGCTGCGATTTACAGACTGAGCATGAAAGATATTTAACAGAAAATATTGCGTCCGGTCCCGTGATAGTTACGGATTATCCAAAAGAAATAAAAGCGTTTTACATGAAATTAAACGGCGATGATAAAACCGTCCGCGCAATGGATGTGCTTGTGCCGCGTCTTGGCGAGATAATAGGCGGCTCGCAGCGTGAAGAAAATTTGCAAACGCTGGAGCGGCGCATGGCGGAACTTGGCATGAACGCAAAGGATTATTCATGGTATCTTGACCTGCGCCGCTACGGCACGGTTCCCCATTCCGGTTTTGGTTTGGGCTTCGAGCGCCTTGTTCAATATGTTACCGGCATGGCTAATATACGCGATGTCATTCCTTATCCGCGCGCCGCGGGTCAGGCGGATTTTTGACGCGGAAATCCGGCTCGATTTCATTCACAGTTTGTATCATAAAATCGGCTGTCAGCTCTCCGGCCATTCCCCTGTGCTGCCACGCTTCGTCTTTCGCTTTATGACGCGCCGCTTTTAAGCCGGCGCTGTCCGAAGCGTTTTTGATGATCTCGCCTATGGAATCAAAGAAATTATCCAGCAGCTCAATTCCTATTTCCTTCAGCGTTCTGAACTGCCATATCCTGTCTAAAGAATCGTAACAGCCGTCCGCGTCTTCAAGCAAATCATCAGCGTCATAAAGTCGCATATCTATTTTATGATTAACGTATAAAACCGGCTTGTCAAATAAAAATACATAATCAAAAATTATACCCGAAAAATCAGAAATCATTATATCGGCTTTTGACAAAGAATATATATTTTCGCGCTCGTAGTCCCATTCCAAATTAGCCGCGTCTTTGTATTTTTCCATAAGAGACCTAAGCATTTCAGCCTCTGACTTTTTTGATTGAGGATGAGGACGCGCTATTATCCGCCAGCCTGTTTTCACGAGGGGAGACAACAGCTTTTCGCCGTAACGCGACAGCAGCGCGGAATCGCCCCATGAAGGCGAGACAAGCACCGTAAAAACAGAACTATCTTTTGGCGGCAGCAGTTTTATTTTTTCCGCGTATACGTCGAGGTATGTGCATCCAACCGTAACAAGCTGCTTTTCCGGCAGGCCGCGTAAATCCTCCAGCTTCCGTATATCGTCCGCCTGATACGAGCCTGTAAGCAAAATAGAATCGAAATAATCAATTCCAAACAGGCGGTACATCGTAGCGTCGCTTGGCGCGTGAAGTATATGCGAATAATGTTTTACAAGACGCGAGCGTTTAAGCTGATAAACTTGCAGACCCGGCGTTGTCATAAGCACAAAATCCGCGTTAAGCATATTAAGACGCGCAAAGGCTTTATTGCCTTCGCCGATATATTCAGATTTTATATATTCAAAATTTATTTCAAAAACAGGGTCGTCAGACGATGATGTAAGATATACAAGATTTATTTTCCGTTTTTCAAATTCGTCAAGAACAGGTTTAAATACATTAAAATACTGCTTTCCCTCGCAATAAATCACATATTGAGCCGCCGCCGCCGCGCCGAACACCGCCGCGCCGCCGCCGCCGCGAACACCGCCAGAAAAAAACAGTTTTATTTTTATCAGCAGCGCTCGAAATACAAAAAAAAATGTCGCGGCCGCTCCAATCAAAATCGAAAAAAGCATACTGCCTGTACCCGGGTCGATATAAAGTAGATGAAGCGTCATTATTCCCCCCATTTCCAGTTCTTGGGGTCAAATATATTATCACGGACATGAAGCCACTCGCCCAAGTGTATTTTCCATTTATATTTCCTAGGATCAGACGTTTCCCATTTATGAGCGCTGGTAATAGTTATCCCGCCCTGTTTATCGTTAAACAGCGGACGCTGTGTAAACGGGTTCGTCGCGTTTGTTATACCCATGCTTGCTAAATACGGAACATCCGCCTGACTCATAAAAGTATAATCCGTTTTTATTCCAACGCCATTAGCGCCAGCGCCAATAGCATCGCCGCCGCTTTCGGCGGCGATGCTATTGGCGGTATAAAAATCTTTTACCATAAGCAGTGGATTAAACATTACAAGAGAATCGCCGTTTGGCAGTGTAAAATTATTTGGCAGTTCTGTGCTGTGATACCACCCGTGGTCGGAAACTATTATTATTCTGCTGTTGTCATAAACGCCCTGCTGTTTTAAATAATCAAACCATTTGCCCAGCAAGACAAGCGCCGCCATATTAGCATGGTAATGCGTTTCTTCGGCGAATGGGGAATCACCCTTGTTTGTTATATTGTTTGACGGAACATATTGCGGCGCTTGAAAGAACGCCGGCTCGTGAGTCAGGTCGTTAGTCATCGCGGTATATGTATTTACATCAGAATCATTGACAGATGTAATCTCCGGCAGCGTGTCAAGCATGGTGTAATTATCCAGCGTAAGCGGAGTTAAAGCGTTTCCGCCGCTGGTGAAATTAGCGGTGGTAAGCCAGTCGCCTTTGTCATATATGATTGACCTGAAAAAAAGCGGAGACATTTTGAAAAACGAAAAATGTATAAGATTATTTTTAAGCAGAGTGGAAATTGAAAGCGCCTGCGTCTGCGGATGTTTTCGCTGCCAGTATGTTAAAAACCTTCCGTGTAAATTCTCCGCGTGAATAGTATCGTACTCATCGTAAATACGCAAATCCGGCGGCGCTGAAAAATTAGCCTGAGTTGGATCCGTTATGGTTACTGAAAAACCATTTTCCAAAAACAATTTTGGAAGGACGAGCAGAGCCTCGTTATATTTTTCTACCAAAAGCCTGTCGTCCTGCCTTTGCATTTCCAGTGGCGAATACTCATAACCCCCGAACAAAGACGGAACCCCAAGCAGCGTGTATCCGCCCAGCGAAACGCAGTTTGGATACCATGTAAAATCTTTGAACTCTTCCAGCAGTTCCGGCTTTTCCTGAAAAATATAAGGAACATAGCCTGAAATCCCCCGGTCGAGCATGACAACAATAACATTTTTGCCGTTTCGTGAAAGATTGTAAACCGGATTCAGCGTATTTCCCGCCGGAACACCGGCGCTTTCATAAGCGGCGGCGACAGCGGAAAATTCTGTTTGTATTTTTATTATATAGCCTGCGCTGAAAACCGCCAGCGATATAATTATTACCGTTTGCAGCGAATAAAAAATTATTTTTCGTTTTGACAGCAGCAACACCGCGCACAGAACGGCGGCCGCCGCGATAACCGCAAAGTTGCACGCTACAAGCGCGGTATCAGGATTTAATAAGTCTCTTATATTTGAAAATATCAATGTTGTTGTTATAAAACCATAATCTCCGGGAAAAATAAACATATTGATTAAAGCGCCTGCCGATAAAATAGAAAGCGCAAAGGCAAGCGCGATTTTTACTCTTTTTCCAAAAAAGAAATAAACAGCGGGGCACCAGAAAAGGAAGAACCCCATGCTCTGAAACATCGCCGCTGCGATAAACGGCAGCGGCGATGTATGCGGGTCTATGAATGAAAACTCCACAGGCGAGGACGCGATAAGCGCGGCCGGAGCCGCCAAGCCGGACAGTAAAAATAGAATTACAACGGCGTTTATAAATGTGCTTGTACGGCCTGCGGCGGCGGCGCTGATATTTATGGACGAGGCGAGTTTATATAAAAGCGGCTTTTCAACTTTTATCGCAAGCATTAAAATTAAAAAGGCGGTAATTACGGATACAGCAATGAAACGTTTGAACGGATGTCCGGGGTGCACAAATATTATGTATATATCCAGCGCCGCGGCGATTACGATGAATGTATTATATAAAATAGATTTTGAATGATTTGTTTTTTTAACAATATTTTTTATAAGCGAAAAAATATTATTCATCGTCCAGTACAGCACTAATCCGGACGGCGAATTATAAAGCAGCAACAGAAAAATGAGCGCCATGCCGTATAACTGCGCCTTGTCCCTGAAAGGGAAGCCCTTCGTATAAACAGCTCCTGAGACGATATTGATAAGCGTCATTAAAATAGGCAGCAGATTAATAGACGCAGCCCCCCCCCCCCCCATGCCAAAATTTAACAGCGCGTCCGGAGCGCCTAAATCATTGATGAATAAAAACCGCGTTCCTTTAAGCGCCTCAAGATGTGAAAGATACGCGTACGCGGCGATAAAAAATGGAATCTGAATCAACAGACTGAATGTATTTCGCATAGCGTAAACAGGATGATAATGATTCTGGCGATAGTATGCCGAAAGAATCATATATTGCTCGTCGCCCTTAAATACAGATTTAATTTTGTCAACTTTTGGTTTTAATTTTTTTTGCGTATCCCGTTCAACCTGCTGCCATTTTTCGGCGACATTGTAAAGCGGCAGACATAATAGACTTATAGCGCCGCTTACAGCTATTACAGAAACGCCGGTCTCTTTAAATGTTTTTTGTGTAAATATAAATACAAATTCTATTATTTGAACCAATGGATAAATAATTATATCGTAAAGGATTTCCAAAACCGCCCCCTTAACATACTAACTCTGCATAGTATATACTTGCTAAAAGATTATGAATAGCGCGAGTATGTCTTCGTTAAAGCGGTTCGCCTGTGTTTTTATCAGCGCGTTCATTATGGCGTTCAATATTAACACGCTTATCCACGCGGGCGGCTTAATCCCCGGCGGATTTACCGGATTAACACTGCTAATACAAGAAAGCGCGTTGAAATTCGCAAACATAAGCCTCCCTTTCGGCGTCATACTCGTTATATTAAACGCCGTCCCCGCCGTTATAAGTTTCCGCGCCATTGGGAAATGGTTCAGCATTTTTTCGTGCCTTAACATCGTGCTCTGTGGATTTTTTTCCGACTGGATGCCGCCGGTTTTTACATCTTTCTTGCAGTTGCCCGACCCATTGTTAAACGCCGTCTTTGGCGGCATCTTGAACGCTTTCGCCATCAATTTGTGCCTTAACGTTGACGCTACGACAGGCGGCACGGATTTTATCGCTATCTATTTTTCTGAACGGCAAGGGAAGGACGTATGGAACTACATCCTGTTAGGAAACTGCGTGATATTAACTCTGGCGGGCTTCCTGTTTTCGCTGGAAAAGGCCTTTTACTCCATCATTTTTCAGTTCACAACCACTACGGCGCTTACCAGCCTGTACCGCGGCTACCAGCAGAAAACTCTGCTAATCATAACAGATAAGGCGGAAGAGGTTTACACGGTGATACGCGACATAACGCACCACGACGCGACATCGTTCACCGGCATCGGACGCTACCTAAAAACCGAGCGCACCATGCTCTATTCCGTAGTCTCCGCAAACGATGTTACTCCTTTGATTTCGGCGATAAAAGCGGTTGACCCACACGCCTTTATCAACACCATACGCACGGAACAGCTTACCGGCAGCTTTTACCGCCGTCCGAAAAATTGAGCGGCGGTTGATAGTTGGCTAACAGCGCGTTATCCAGCCGCTGGCTGGGGCAAGAAATATTTTATTGAGGCTGAATCATGAAAAAGATGTTTTTAACAAGCGGGCGGGCGGCGGTTTTAGGTATTTTGATTTTCCTCGCCGCGTCATGCGACGATGTTTTTGACGAAATCGTCCTGCCGCCAATCCCTATGGACGGGATGGTTGTAACTTATATGGGCGATCCTACAGATGATCATAATACCTATCATCGCTGGAAAAAAGACTACAACAACAAAAAATGCCCGAGGCGCGCTCCTGATATATTTGAGCAAGATAGAACCAGACGGGCGGCCGAGGACAGAAAATTTTCGCCATGCGAGGTATGCAAACCGGACAGAGAGTCAATAATATATGAAAAAACATGGTACTTCTAAAAAATAGATGCAAAAATTGCTTGCGAGTCGCGGTGTAATGGTGTAAAATGAGCCAAAACGAATATGGGGGTTTCTGATGAATTTTTTGACTGATTCGATTAGGAATGTCTCGATTTCCGGGCATGACGGCTGTGGAAAAACAACATTATTCGAGCGCTTGCTTTTTTCAGGCGGTGTAATTGCAAAGCCGGAAACCGTTGAATCCGGCAAAACGGTAAGCGATTCAACGCCGGAAGAATTTGAGCATAAAATTTCGATACACGCGGCTATGGCGAACATTGTCCGCGGCGGCAAAAAGATAAACATCTTTGACACGCCCGGCGCTTCAGATTTTGTGGGCGATGTAATTTTGACATACCGCGCCTGCGAATTCGCGCTAGTCGCCGTGGACGGCAGGGCGGGCGTTCAGATAGAAACCATAAAACTGTGGCGCAATCTTGAAAAACGCAAAAAACCACGCGGTATCATCATCACCAAACTGGACGACAGCAAGGCGGATTTTGAGCGCGCGCTTGCCGACATCAAAACAAAATTCAAAGTGAATCTTGTGCCCATCACGCTGCCCATGGGCGGCGGCGCGGATTATAAAGGGGTTGTCGACGCTCTGAAACAGAAGGCGTATTTTTCAAACGCCGCGTCCATAGAAAAAGAGGCGGAAGTTCCCGCCGAATTTAAGGAGGCGGCTGCGGCGGCGCTGGGAAAAATCGCCGAGGCTGCGGCGGACGGCGACGACGCGCTAATGGAAAAATTTCTTAACACCGGTTCCCTAGAAGGCGCGGAGATTCAAAAAGGTCTTGCCGAATCACTCGCGGAAGGGCGGTTTACGCCGGTTTTCGCGTCCGCCGCTCTGAAGAATTCCGGTCTTGTTCCGGCGCTCGATTTCTTTGCGGCGATATGCCCCTCGCCGGCTCAAGCCAAAGATATTGCGCAGGCGGAGGACGGCGCGGAAATGCTCATCCCGGTTGATTCTTCCGCTCCGTTCAGCGCGCTTGTAATCAAGACGAACCATGACCAATTTTCCGGCAAACTGTCGTGGATAAAGATTATAGGCGGCAAATTAACGCCCGATTCCGATATTTTCAATGTTACAGAAAGCAAAAAAGAGCGTGTGGGCAAACTTTTTACCTGTGTGGGCAAGAAGTTGGAAGAAGTCAAGGAACTGAACGCCGGCGATGCCGGTATTGTTACTAAATCGGCTACAATGAAGATTAACGATACCATAGCCGCCGTGAACACCAACTGGCGCTTTGTGCCGCTGCGTCTGCCCGCGCCGGTTTATTCTGTAGCCGTGAGCGCCGCCGAAAAGAAGAATGATGATAAGCTGGGTGATTTCTTTATGCGCATCGCGGAAGAAGACCACACATTCCGTTGTGAATTCAACGTTGAGACAAAAGAAACGGTCATATCCGGCATGGGGGAATTTCATATCAATATGATTCTGGAAAAGGCGAAGCAGAATCAAAAGATAGATGTTAATACGCATATTCCCCATGTCGCGTACCGTGAAACGATTACAAAACCGGCAAGAGCCGAGTATACGCACAAGAAACAAACCGGCGGGCACGGGCAGTATGGCAAGGTTGTGCTGGAGATAGCGCCGCTTCCGCGTGATGGAAATTACAAATTCATTAACGCGATTTTTGGCGGGTCCGTCCCTAAAAATTACATTCCGGGCGTGGAAAAAGGCGTGGCGGAGGGCATGACGCGCGGTGTTGTCGCCGGATACCCCGTCGTGGATATCGAGGTTAAAATTGTTGACGGCAAGCATCATCCTGTTGACTCTTCGGAATTATCATTCAAGCTGGCTTCCCGTAACGCGTTCCGCGAAGCGATGAAACTGGCGGCGCCCATCCTGCTTGAGCCGGTGATGGAGCTTAATGTTTTTGTGGAAAGCAAGTATCTGGGTGATGTAATGAGCGATCTTTCCGGTAAGCGCGGAAAGATACTTGGGGAGTTGTCTTTGGGCGGCGGTGTGGAAGAGGTAAAGGCGCAGGCTCCCGCATCGGAACTTTTGCGTTATTCTATAGATCTTCGCTCTATAACGAGCGGCACCGGTTCATTTGGCATAGAGTTTTCCCACTATTCGCCTATTTCAGGCAGAATTGCTGAAGATGTTGTCAAAGCGGCGGCGGCGTTCAAAGTTCATGAGAGCGAGGAATGACATCTATCAAAATGACATTTGGCATTTAATGACATTCGTCATTTTGACAAACGAGCTAAAAAAAGGAGGCGGTTATGGCGTTTTCATTGAATAGTTATCCGGTAATATACCGCGCGAAGTTTTCCGGTTCTTGGAAAGAGGAATTTATTGAAAAGCCGCATAAGACTCCGGCGCAAGAGGACGCGCTGCCGGAGGCGGAGAGGGAGCAAATTATCGCGTCGCGTAATTACTTTGACGATATGCCGCTTGTTAGTTATTCTACGCAGTATGGTTTGGGTGTGTTTGAAGGGCTCAAAGCGTTTCCGCAGAAGGACGGCTCGTTAGCGATTTTTAGGCCGGACAAAAACGCGGCGCGCTTTCGCAAGTCGATGGAAGGGCTTTATATGCCGCCGTTTCCAGAAGATATGTTTCTAAAGGCCTGTCTTGAGCTTGCGCGTCGTAATGCCGCGCTTGGTTTTGCGCCTGTTTACAAACCGGAGTGGGAAAAGGATTCGTTTTCTACGGCTGACGCTGTATATATTCGTCCGTTCACATATTCGGAAGGTGGTGTGGGTGTAAAGCTTTCCAGCGAGCCTTGGGTGATGGTTGTCTGCACAACTGTTGGGGCTTACTTCGAGACGGGTTTGAAAGGCGCTGTGGTAAGCGACCGTATAAGGGCTGCGCCTAATGGCACTGGCTGGATAAAAGCGGCGTCTAATTATGTTATTTCCGCGCTGGCTAAACACGAGGCGGCAAAAGCGGGTTTCATGGAATGTGTTTTTCTTGACGCGGTGGAGCGTTCTTATGTTGAGGAGGGGTCTTCGTGCAATATATTCTTTTACTTGAAATCGGGTGAATTGGTAACGCCGGAGCTTGGCGATACTATTCTGCCGGGTATTACTCGTGAGAGTATTATCTTGCTTGCCCGCGGCAAGGGTGTTAGGGTTGTGGAGCGCCGGATAAGTATAGGCGAGGCTATGTCGGAAAGCCGCGAATGTTTTGTCAGCGGCACGGCGGCGGGCGCTACGCCGGTTGAATCTCTTACGCATAAGGGTAAAACTGTTGAATTCTCCGGCGGCGCGGGCGGCGGCGCGTTTACTATGGAAATTCGAGACGCTCTTAAAGCGATACAGTACGGCAAAATCGCCGGACCGGAAGGCTGGATGTTAAAAGTATAACCCCCCCCACCCCCACCAGTGGGTTTCAGTCCGCTACGCGGCGGCGTACCGTAAGCCGTCTTCACTTTGCATCTTCACTCCGGTAAAAGTGATTGGCATACGCGGCTGTCATCGGGTTTCATACAAACAAGTGGTAATGATAGATTTGACCGGCGCCCGGAGGGTAAATGTGGAAATAGAATTTATATCTACAAAATAGCCCCGCGAGGGCAGGCATACAAGGAGTAATGCTTATGAACGCAACGGCAACCGCTATCAGAGGGGAAAAAGGCTATATTGACGCGATACCAGACGGCGATCTTGAAATGGTACGTTCTATCCTTTCTTTTCTTGCCAAGACCTCAGCGCCGGATAATCCTCTCATTATCGAAACGGACTTAGCCGGTGAGGAAAAAGCCATGATTGAAGCAGGACGCAAGGAACGAGTGGAACGCCCGGGAACTTTTACTCCTTGGGCAAAAGTACGCAGGAGCTAACCACCCGCCGAGGGCGGCTAGAGAAGCCCTGCCGCAGGGGTTTACGCTAGAGCCGCTACTCAATGACGGTTTGTCTTATTCATAGTGAGTACGGACACTTTTGTATTGATAAATTTCATAATCTATATTACTTTATTATTGACAGGATTCCCCGCACCTCCTTGCAATGTGTCCCAGGGGAGACATTTTTTTGAGATGAATGAGATAAAACCCTTTTTCACGTATCAAGAACAAATTAATCAACTCGGCGTTCATGGTTGTATAGTTGAGGATGAGGTTTTGGCTCGTCGTATCTTATCTCAAGTCAATTATTACCGCTTTTCAGCTTATTTTCTACCTTTCAAGCAGTCAAACGGCGAATATAAGCAGGGCGCATCATTCAATACTGTTTATCGGATATATGAATTTGACCGGAAATTGCGAGCAATGCTTTTTACCGCTATAGCGCGAATAGAGGTGTTTTTACGTTCACGTTTTGCGTATTATCACGCTGAAAATTACGGACCGCTTGGATATTTGGACGCATCTTGTTTTGCGGCTAACGGGCATAAGCACGAACATTTTTTGAAACAAATAGAAGATGTTATCAACAGAAACGACAAAATTTTATTTGTGCGACATCATATTCAAAAATACGATCGTCGCTTTCCCGTTTGGGTAATAACGGAACTGTTCACATTCGGTATGTTGTCCCGGTTTTATGCTGATATGAAGACGCGGGATCAAAAAAAATTAGCAAAAAATATATTTGGGCTTAATCCTAAAAAAATGAAAAGCTGGTTGCGTTGTTGCACAGACTTGCGGAATAACTGTGCGCACCATGGACGATTGTATTACAGAATTTTCCCCGCGGCTCCTGATGGATTTGATTATTTGGATGAAAAATGCAAACGGAGACTTTCCCCTCTCTTGCTTATTCTTAAATTGTTTTATCCTGTAGAATCCGACTGGGAAAATGAAATCTTTAACCCTTTATGCGCATTGATAGATGTAAGCTACGAAAACGCCCTTTTTAAGAAAGACAAAGATGTGGCAATGTCGCGTAATGTGGACACATTATAAACAGCTCTTAACTCTATATCAAACAAGGTGTAGTTCCACGGAATTGCGCCGCAAGGACAATTCGATGAACATTGACGATATACTTCTTTTTTTTCAGAACATAAACACTGTAAAAACCGCTAACGGTATGGAATTTTTTTGTAATAGTATAAATAAAAAAGGTATTGCAAATGGCATAGATTTAAGTAAACTAGATTTATTTTTTAATACGGTTACTGATGTATTTGTCTATGTTCTCGATAATGGACTTGTGGAAATTGAAAAGAAGCCTATAAAGTTTGAAAGCAAATATACCGCCGGTTTCTTTTATACGGGTTTAATGTGTCTTAAAAATGCGGTTTTGTTTGATAATACAAGTATGATTTTTGAATATCTTGTATTGTTAGCATCTAAAGATGAAACCATTACTCCGCATGAATTATTTGAGTTAAAATTACTTGAAAAAATAATGCCGTTAATACAGGATCGTGGAAAAGAAAGCGTAAGAAAATATACCGGCTTAGTTTGTCAATATACATCACACGGATTACGCGAAAAATTAATGGATACACTTGATGGATATTTTATCAAACTCACAGATTGAAAGAACTGC
>JAIRZA010000001.1 GCA_031267475.1 Spirochaetaceae bacterium
ATCCGGGCGATAGCGGAAACGGGTTTTTACGCCAAGGTTATCGCGCTGCCATACAAGCTGCAACTGAGCGCGGAACGGTGTACCGTCGTCAATGTCGTCGCTGTAGGCATATACGTAGGGGTCCACTGCTCCCGATTCCTCGCCGTCCGGATTGAACGCATTATCTTTCCCAAAATCATCAAAAGTGCCGCCGTCCACACGCAGACCGGTGCGAACATCGCCAGTTACGCTAAGACCTGGAATTTTCAGAGCGTCCGGCAAATCCAACGCAAAGGCCGCGCTCGCCGAAGCAATGGCAATGCCGCCGCACAGTACTAGAAATTTTTTCATTAAAATTTCCTCCTAAATAAATCTAAGGGCAGTAGACAAGGCCTACCCAAACCCCTTTTCTATTTTTAATCATTATAGACATATTGAGGAATAAAATTCAAGCGCATAGCTTAACTACAATTTGTGTTTATAGTCCAGTGTCTGTTGCTGTTTTTTCCGGCGCGGATTCGGTTTCGTCCGCTTCTTCTTCAAGCGGCTCAACGGCGGGTGATATTGCGGGATACAGCGCCGCCGTCTCGCTAAGCGTGGCTGTTATGCTGTCTAAGGGCGCGGCGGCCGCGTCAAATACGTTAAAAGCGCCGCCAAATTGAAGACTGCCCGCGCCGTTGGCGGCAAAATCAATGGATACTCGTTCCCATGTTTCTATGCTTTTTGTTTCCGGCGATTCAAGGCCGAGGCTTACTGTCATGGTTGTTTCAAAAAACTGAAAATCCAGCGCGGCGGAAACAAAATTATCTTTGTCAAACATCAGGGGTGTTTGTGTTTCAAATATTTCGTCGTTGTAGAATACGCGAAGCGTTAAAGCCTGTTCGCCCAGCGCCGCTTGAATGACGCAAGCCTTTTCAGATCTATCGGCTGATTCTCCTTGCAATAAGGCTGTTAGCAACAGTTTGTCCGCATCGCCGTCTTCGGCGGGCAGGAAGCGGAAAAGAAGTTCCCCGCTTCCTTCGTTTACTCGTATATGCCTAAAAAAGTCTCCCGGAAGTTCATAGCTGTCATGAGCGCCTATTGAGATTCCATAGCTTCCCGGCACAGGCAGCCAGCGTGTTTGTGTATCTTCTATTTTGCTAAGTTCCGCGGAGACGCTCGCCGGGTCCCGCGAATCTTTTAGGTTTCCCCATAGGCGGTACCAGCGGCTTAGTTGTATATCCATGCCGGTATAATAATCTTCCCGTCCATGCCGTTCAGATACCGGCAGCGACACGCTCTGGCTTACGCCGTGTATGAACGGGTATTGGACGGGGTCAAACGGGAATACTTCTACTCTTATGTTTTGAAAACCGTTTTGGGCGGGCGCTGTCCAGAATATGCGGTTTGCGCCGCTGGAAACAAATCCTTCGTTTATTTTTTCTTTTCCGTTATACCAGACAACGTATGGTTTAACTCCGGCATCCACTTCTAATACCGCTTCCAGCAGGACTTTTTCGCCGGGGGGTACTATTCGTGTCGTAGCGGAGAATCCGGGAAGATAGCCGGCTATGTCTTTTATTTTTAATTCGTCATTCGCAAGGTAGTAAAATGGTTTTTCCACGCTGTTAAGAATTACGCCGTTGGACGCTATTACATCGAAAACTATTGTGTAAAAGCCCGCGGGCAATTCTTGACCCAGCGTCAGTACGGGTAGTTCGTATAGGTCTTCAACGGTAATTGTCGCTGTCGAGGTGGAATAGCGGCTTGACGCATAAGTTGTTATGTCCGCGCCGCTGTTCTCTGTTTCTTTGGCGGGAATATATTTTTCTTCATGCCCGGATGTTTCGGCGGGCGGCGGCTCCTCTTTCTGCTCTTCGCTTGCTTCCGAAATTTCCGCAGGAGTTTTCACAGGTGTTTCTGTTGCGTTTTCCGCGGATGGTTTTTCAGAATTCTCATCCGGATTTTCCGCTGGTTGTTCCCCGCTGTCTGTTTTTTCTGTGGTTTTATCGCCGCTTTCTTCGTTAGTAGATGTGGTTCCGGCGTTAGTTTGGTCTCCTGTGTCCCAATTTGAAGCGCTGTGTCCGGGGAGCAGGTATATTATGCGAAGTCCGGTTTCTTTGCCTCTTTTATCTTTAAGATATACGCCTAGCGCGGATATGTCGGGGTCGCTTTTTATATTAAAATCAAAGTATGGTGAAATTTCGCTGCGGCTGGAAAGTATAGCGCACTCGTCAAAGGAAAGTCCGTTTATTTTGGCGTTTACTTTGTAAACCTTATTTGACGACAAGGCCATGTCTAAGTCGCCGCATCCGGCAAGTAGAGAAATTAGGGTAGAAATGGATAATAAAAGCCGCAACTTATTCATACTTACGAGACATTATAGCTTAAAATGAAAAAAATACCAAAAACCGCCCTAAAGCTGTTTTGTTGGTTCTTATTTTACGCGGCTCTGCGCTCGTTCATGCGTTTTTCACGGAATTTGGTAAAACTGTCCAGTGTGCTGTTTATAAGCTGGTTTTCGTTTATGCCCGCCCCGATTATTACCGCCCGCGCTGTTTCAAAGTTGCCGACATCGCTCCAATAATGGGCGTCGCTGCCGCAGCTTATACGGCAGTTGTACTGTTTGCAAAGGCGGGCTATGGTCTCGCAGTTTTCAAAGCTGCCTTTTCGAACTTTGAAGGAGCTGTTGTTTATCTCGAGCGCTTTGCCAAAGCGGGCGGCGGCTTTTACGATTTCTTCGTAATCTACTGGAAATGTGGGGTTTCCGGGGTGAGATATGCAGTCAACATAAGGGTTGGCGAGCGCGGCTATCATGGCGCGGGTGTTGGTTTCTTTTGATTCCGGTGTAAAACAGGCGTCGTGAAAGCCCGCCATTACAAAATCTAGGTCTTTTATGTGTTTTACCGATAGGTCTACTCCGCCGGAATCGTTCATGATGTTTAATTCTACTCCTTTGAACAAAATTATGCCGCGGATTTTATGTGGTATTACGCTCAAGTTTCCAAAATAGTAGGGGTGCGGCAGTCCGCCTTGCAGGGCGGGTCCATGCTCTGTTAAGACAAAGCCTTTTAATTTATGTTTTTTTGCGCCGGTTATTAGTTCGTCCATTGTTGAATAGGCGTGCAAGGAGGCTGTTGAGTGGGTATGTGTATCTACCTGTATTTTCAATTTTTAAACCTCGCTAAAAGCGCCTTTGCCGGCATTAATCCGGAAAGGCAAGATTCAACGCTTCCTCGAAGCGTTCTACTGGATGAAATTCTATGCCTTTTTTTACAAGGTCGGGAATATCGTCCAGATCGCGTAAATTTTGCTTTGGAATTATGATATGTCTGGCTTTATTGCGCTGCGCGGCAACGGTTTTTTCTTTTAAGCCGCCTATGGGCAGCACTTGACCTGTAAGGCTAAGTTCGCCCGTCATCGCAAGATATGGTGTTATGACTTTTTTGCGTATCATCGAAAGCAGCGCTATTGCCATTGTGATGCCGGCCGAAGGGCCGTCTTTTGGGGTAGCGCCTTCCGGTATATGTAAATGGATGTGGTTCTTTTCAAACCATTCGGGTTCCACGCCGTACTTTTCAAATGCTAGTTTGCGGACATAGGTCATTGCTATTGCGGCGGATTCTTTCATTACATCGCCCATTTTCCCTGTCAGTGTAAATCCTGCTTCGCCCGGAAGAGATATGGCTTCTATTATTAGTGTGTCGCCGCCCATGCTGGTCCACGCGAGTCCGAGCGACATTCCGGGTCTGTCCGCCTTTTTGTACACGCCTTCCGGGAAAATGGGTTTGCCCAGGTATTTTTCGACTGCTTTTTTGTCTATTGAAAAATGAGGCGGGGGGGTTTCTTCCGCGCTTTCTTCAACGTCTACTATTTGTTTGGCAAGTTTGCGGTGGATTTTGTCTAAATTCTTTTCAAAATTGCGCACGCCGGCTTCGCGGGCGTAGCCGTTTGCGATATGCAGCAACGATTCTTTTGTGTACTTTACTTGACTCTTTTTTATGCCGTTTTTTTCAAGGCTTTTGGGTAAAAGGTAGTGTTTTGCTATTTCAAGTTTTTCGGTGTCAATATAACCGGGCAGCTCTATTATTTCCATGCGGTCGATGAGCGGCGAGGGTATGGTGTCGAGTGTGTTGGCGGTTACGATAAAAAAGATGTGGGAAACGTCAAAGGGCAGGTCGAGGTAGTGGTCGCGGAAACTTATGTTTTGCTCCGGGTCAAGCACTTCAAGCAGGGCGCTGGACGGGTCGCCTTGAAAGCTGCTGCCCATTTTGTCTATCTCGTCAATCATAAAAACGGGGTCTTTTGTCTTACATATTTTAAGCCCTTGTATTATTTTTCCGGGCATGGCGCCTATGTAGGTTCTGCGATGGCCTTTTATTTCCGCCTCGTCCCTCATGCCGCCGACGGAAAAACGAAAGAATTGTTTACCCAGCGCGTGAGATATGGAGCGTCCAACTGATGTTTTTCCAACGCCGGGCGGCCCTACAAGGCAGACTATTGAGCCTTTATTGTCTTGCCGTAGTTTCCGCACGGCTAGGTACTCCACGATGCGGGTTTTTACGTCTTTGAGGCCGTAGTGGTCGCTTTCAAGAATCGCCGCGGCTTTGGACAGGTCGAAGTTTTCAGGTGTGGGGTCGAGCCAAGGCAGGGCGACTATCCAGTCAAGGTAGTTTCTGCTAACAACGAATTCGGGGGAATTTGGCTCCATTAGGCTGAATTTCTCTAATTCTTGATCAACCGCCTCTTTTATTTCGCCGTCAAATTTAAAGGTATCTATTTTGTCTTTGATTCTTTTATATTCCGAGTCTTTAGCGTCCGCCGCTTGTCCTAATTCGGTTTTGATTACTTTTAATTCTTCTTTTAAGAAGTATTCTCTTTGCGACTTTTCGATTTTTTCGTTTATTTCTCGTTGAATCCGTTTCTGAATTCGTAGTAGTTCTTGTTCTTTTTTGATGTAAACTAATACTTGCTCCATCCTTTTACGGACGTTAAAGACTTCCAGCACTCGTTGTTGCTCGTTTTTATCAATGTTGAGTATGCTCGCTATAAAATCGGCGATTTTGCCGGGGTGGTCTATGTTTACCATGTTCAAGCGCATTTCTTCAGAAAAAAGCGGGTTGTTCTCGGAGATTTGCTTCATTTCGCTTATGAGCGCGCGGGTAAGCGCCTTAACTTCGCTGGTGTCGTCTTCTTCATCGTCAATATAGCTGACGGCCGCGATTATTGGGTTAATCGGATTTATTGTTTTCTTTATCTTGAAGCGTTTAATCGTGGAGATGAAGACATTGAGGCCGCCGTCCGGCAGATTGATTTTTTTTACAATCTTGGCTGCTGTGCCTATTTTGTATAGGTCGTTAATATCGGGCGATTCTGTTTCGTGTTCTATTAGCACGAGTCCTATATGTCCGTCGCCGGATACCGTTTCATCAATTATCCGCACATCCGCCGGATTGTTGACCATGATCGGGGTAAAAATTCCCGGAAAAATTGGACGCCCCGAAAGAGCCACGATAGGCAGTTTTAGGGGCAGTATTTGTTCTATTGGTACTACGCTTTGTTCAGCCATGATTTCCTTTAAGTTATAGTATGTCAAAATCGCGTTGATAATGCAAGGTGAATTTTGCCCCGCCGTGTACAAACGCCCCCTTCCCCCGCCCAG
>JAIRZA010000025.1 GCA_031267475.1 Spirochaetaceae bacterium
TAAAAGTGGTAATAATATAAAAACTCTTTATTGTAATACTCCGGCAGCTTGTCGCTCGAAACAACCGCGCCCGCCAAGTTCAACGGGTACGGGTCGCCGGACGCAGTGTTGACAAATAGTATCGCATATAGTCCTGTTATATTCATGGCAAGTATGGGTAAAATTATTCAAAAGATGAAAAATCAGCCAAACGGCATAAGTCCGCATGAAGCGGCTTGTGTTTTAGGTACCGGGGGGTTTCATTTTTGCCGTCAAAACGGCTCGCGCTGACATTATTGCAACGAAAGCGGAGATGTTATCACAATTGCAAACAAAAATCCGCTTAAAAAGGCCTATATCGTTTCTATTTCCACATTCCCGCTCCAATTGACGAAGGAAATTATAGCGGTAAATTTGTACTGCGCATTCCCAGAACGCTTCACGCCCGTCTTGCCCAAGAAGCGGAGCGCGGGGGTGTATCACTCAATCAATCAATACGCGCTTTATCGCTTATGCAGGCAGGTAGATAATCCGGCTTGAGTATTCGGAATTGCTGTTTCTGCGCGTCTGGCAATTTTAGGGGCGATGTGGCAAAAGAGGCGGTTGAACGAGGGATAGAACACCATACGCCTCATTATATTTTTGGTAACAGCGTCAACGAGTTGACGTTTCAACAAGTTGACGTTTCAACAAGTTGAAATTTCAATTTGAGGCATACGCCCTTTTCGGTAACATTTTTAATGCGGCAATGCGATATATTGACAAAAATCTGGGCTTGTGATTATACTATAACTATGCAAATACGAAGGCGCGTTTATTCGCGTTGCAGCAAACTTGTAAGCAGCGGCGCGATTTACAACAATATCGCCCCCCCCCCCCCCAAGTAATTTGTAATCCGGTATGTTATACCGCGGCGTATCACGCCGGGTGTAATATACAGAAAATCTCTATTTTCAATATTTCTCCGAACTTCGATTTTTGGGAAAATCGTTTTGATTTCAACAAAAACCAGAAGCACATATATATTTTTCTGAAGTTTCTCTCAAAGACATATTTACGGCGTGGAACAGCCATGTTTCAGCGCAATAAGACAGTTTCCTCATCAAATCCCAAAGCCGTTTTCCGCGCAGGCTGCGGCGGCGCGCGGCGCGGCTTTCAAGGGATCAATCATAAAATATCAAAGAATCACAAAAAGCGGCGGGCGCGCCGGCCCGGAAGCATCCGCGGACGAGTGATTTTATGATGTTTGTATATATATTTTATTGTCAGAAGAAGGAGAAATAAAATGACAAATAAAAAAGTTTTGTTTATGGCAGTTACGGCGGCCGTATGTCTGTTGTCGGCGGGTTGCGCGGCTATGCCAGTCTCGGGCGGAGTTTCGGGAGTGGGTACTTATTACAGCAGCGCCTCTGCCACCAAGCGGGGCGAGGCGACAAACACTGTGTTATTTAAATTGATCGGTGTGCAAGGTTTCCCGCCGGCGGGAGATGTTGCAAGAGATAACGGCATCAGCAAGATAGCCACCATCGAGCATTATTCCCGGGATGTGTTTTTTTCTACGGAGTATACCACTATCGTAACCGGAGAATAACACCGCCGGTTTACCCCTTGTAAACACGGCGCTGTTTACGGGGGTAAACCGCTTTTTGCGGCGATTGTTATCGTTCTTGTGAAATGCGGCTAAAATTAAAGCTGGTTGTTTATAAATCCCTGAGCCTGTTCCAAAATCGGTTATTTTGTAACAGGCTCTTGCAGTTTTTCGCCCTGCGGACTACAAAACTGCGGTTTTCATAAGTTTCTGTTCCAAAAACTGAAGTTTTGGAACAGACTCATGTTATAAACATATTTCCCACACGATAAAAAAACAATTTCCCCGACTGTCTTCTATCCAACAGGAATGGGCGTATAATTTTCTAGCACAAGGAAGTAGCGGTATCTTGAACTGTTGGGTTAAAAACAATATGGAAGAACCGCCGAAAACGGTTGCCGCTTTTATCGGACAGCTTTTTTCTCTATTGATAAATGAATTTGATAGGAAATAGCATACTGCAAAAAGAGGCAATATCTCTTTGCCGTGCCGCCACGGGCGGCGCGGCATTCTACCATTACGCAGCTATGTTTTTATTTAATTCGTTATACGTCATCTTTATAACAATCACTGACACGATAAAGGTCAATAAGTCTGACAGCGGCATTGAATAAAGCACCCCGTTGAGGCCGAACCATAGGGGCAGGATGAGCGGGAAACCCGCGCCGAATACTACTTCACGCAGCATGGAAAGGAATGTTGAAACCCATGGTTTTCCCATTGCTTGCAAAAATATGAAAGCCGCTTTGTTGATGCAGGCGAAAATGACAAGGCTCAAATATATGCGAAACGCTTTTAACGCGAAACTGGTGTAATAGGCGCTTTCGTTATTCGCGCCGAAAATGGCGATAAGCTGTTTCGGGAAAATCTCAATTACGGCAAACGCGATAACCCCGACAATCGCTTCGCAGATTAAAATCCGCGAGAAGAGCGATTTTACCCGTCCGCTCTGTTTCGCTCCGAGGTTGTATCCTGCAATGGGGATGCATCCGGCGGCCATGCCGACGACTATAGAAATTACTATCTGGAAAAATTTCATCACGATGCCCAGCACCGCCATCGGGATTTGCGCGTATTGTTCCTGCCCAAAAATGCTATCCTGCGCGCCGTATTTTTTTATCATGTTGTTTATGGAAGCCATACACACAACCAGTGAAATTTGGGATAACAGGCTGCAAATGCCGAGTGGGAGAAATTTTGCGATGAGGCAGCCCTTTAGGACAAAACTTTCTTTTTGCAGTTTTACCGCTTTCATGCGGCAAAGGTAAAGAGTGGCGAAAACCGCTGTTACGATTTGCCCCAGAACGGTTGCGATTGCGGCGCCCATCATGCCCCATTTGAATACAAAGATAAAAATTGGGTCAAGGATAACGTTCAGCACCGCGCCGGCGATTGTCGTAATCATGGCAAAACGGGGGCTTCCGTCCGAGCGGATAATCGGATTCATCGCTTGACCAAACATATAAAACGGGATGCCTGCGGTAATCCATATAAAATATTCTTTCGATAGGGCAAAGGTTTCTTCGTTTACTTTCCCGCCAAACAAAGCAAGGATAGGTTCCATGAAAACGAGGTAAAGTATGGTCAGCGCAACGCTTGAAATAATGGTGAGAATAACGGCGTTTCCGATGCTGTGCCGCGCGTTCTCATGTTTTTTCGAGCCTAGGCTGATGCTGACAAACGCGCAGGTTCCATCGCCTATCATAATGGCGATTGCAAGCGCGACAACGGTGAGTGGGAAAACAACGGTATTGGCGGCGTTTCCGTTTGAGCCGAGGTAGTCCGCGTTTGCGATGAATATTTGGTCAACGATGTTGTATAACGCGCCAACCAAAAGGGAGATAATACACGGAATGGAAAACTTTCTCATGAGTTTTCCAACCGGTTCGACTGCGAGAAAGGCGTTAGCGCCGCCTTCTGTTTTGTTTGTAATAGGTTTCATAGACCTGCCTCCGTAAATTATGCGCAGGTCTATTGACGGGTCAACGAGAACCATACGCGGCAACCGGACTTACGTGTACACTGCTATGGCTTCCACTACTCGTTGTG
>JAIRZA010000035.1 GCA_031267475.1 Spirochaetaceae bacterium
CGCGACATCTGTCGCAGATGCGGGATTACCGTTACAATTTGTGTGGGACGCCCTATTGAACCTTTCATGGTTTGCCTCCGTGTTTGAATGGGTTATTTCTTATTTTTCCATTCTATCACTAAAGGCGGGGTGTCCTATTTGTTTCTGCGTATGGTCAGTCAGTGAATTATCAGCGCCCGCCAGCGGGTTTCGAGGCGCTCCGCGCTATCGTCCCCATAGCAAAACGACGGCGTGGAGTTTGAACGGAAGAAAATTTAGCCTAAAACCGGCGCATTAATTATATTTAATTAAGCTTTGCTTTGGGAGTTTGCGCGAAGCGCAAACTCCACGCCCTTGTGTTGTATGGGGCGGGCTTACAGCCGCGTATGCCAATGCCTTTATCGAAGTGAAGGCGCAAAGCGAAGACGGCTTACTGACTGCCAGCGCGGAGCGCATAGAAACCCGCTGGCGGGGTGGGTGGAATCTTTTTTAAAATCCTATAATGTATAAGGGGATTATGCTGTAAGGATATAAATATGTCAAAGAGAAGAGCACTTTTTGCCGCAGTCGTATGCGCAGTTTTAAGCAAACCACAAACCACATATAGCGCCGGACCGGCATACCTAGCGGACGCGATACAAGTAGAACTAGCAAAACTAACAACCGCCGCTATAAACGCGCAGGAACGCCATGATTCATACATACAACTAGCAAGAATGCTGCACCTATCCGGCGACATAGAAGGCGCCGCCGCCGCGTGGGAAAACGCAGTATACGCCAACCCCGAACTACGCGACGACACAGCCCTAGTAGAAAGCGCCGCGTGCTATGTCTCTATGGGAGACTGGGACAAAGCAGATTCCATCGTAAAACTAATACTCCTAACCGTCCGTGACAATAAAGACATATCCAGACGCGCCACGCACCTCAATGGACAAATAGAAGCCTTTCGACACGGCGACACCACCACCCTGGACACCATAGCAAACAACGACGAGTACATAACTTTTCACCCAGCCGCGTACTACACACTATGGCAAGTAAGCGGCAACGACGAGTACAAGACAAAACTACTAAGCAAATTCCCGTACAGCCCGGAAGCCTACGCCATCATGACCAGCAAAGACGCGCTGCGAGTTTCAGCGCTGCCATCAGCCAACTGGCTGCTATTCCCCGGCAGAGAAGAATTCAACCAAACCCAAGCCGAGCCGGCGCGGCCGGCGCCGCAAACACAAACACCAGTTAAAGCAGGCGCTAAACCAGTCCAGCGGGCGACAACAACCAGTGAGAAAACCACCCGTCCGCCGGCGCGGACACCCGCCAAAACCGCAGCCACTACAGCAAAACGCGCCGGAAACACCAGCGGACAACTCCTGCAAACCGGACTGTACACCGATAAGAAAAACGCGGAATTGCAGTCAGAACGCCTAAAAGCCGCCGGATACACCGCCGTCGTTTCATCTCGCAAGATTAGCGGGCGACAATACTGGATCGTATCTATAAGCATCCCAAACGGCTACACACAAAAAAACATGATACAAGGCCTAAAAGAACGCGGATTCAATGCCTCGCCCGCGCCATAACCATAAATTTACAACTCGTTTCACCATACAGACGCTGCTTTTTACATTAGCCGCCCTTCAACTAGCCGTATCCTGCACATCGATTCCGCGACACGCGGACACGATTCCGGTTATAGCGCAACGAATCGAGGACTTTGTTCCGCAATGGCGAGAACTACACACAGGAATCGAACTTAGCGCCGGAAAAATAAAATACCCGCGCTTAGAATTCTGGGCGCTACGCGTCAATCTGGCGGATAAAAATATTGAAATCGTGGTAAACGAAACCAGTGAAAACACGAAAACAGAAAACATACAATCAATTACAGTAAGCGGCTTTGCCGCCAAATACGACTGCATCGCCGCGATAAACGCAGGCCCGTTTTCGCCAGTTTCGACAAAAGTTGGAGAAGAGCGAATTTTAACAGGCATATTCGTTTCAAACGGCAAACCAGTCAGCCCCCCGAATCCGCGCTACAGCGCTTTGCTAATATATAACGACGGACACGCCACTGTAACGCCGCAACATGAAAACATCGATTTGGACAACATCCGCAGCGCGATAGGAGGCTTTTACACCATCCTGGAAAACGACGCTTTGATAGAGCGAAAACCATTAAACAATACACCCCGCCAGCCCGCCAGACACCCGCGAAGCGCCGCCGGAGTATCCTCCGGCGGCAGTACACTCTATCTACTCCTGATAGACGGACGCCGCATAGCAAGCATTGGCGCGACGGAACAGGAAACAGGATTACTACTCCGCGCCTTAGGCGGGGACGACGGCATCCTAATGGATGGCGGCGGGTCGAGCGCTTTGGCGTTAAACACGGACGGCGCGATACACATTATTAATAAACCCGTACACGGCGGCGTAACAGGACGGGAACGCGCTGTAGCCACCTGTATAGGCGTCCGCGTAAAACCGCAGCGCTGAGCGAAACTATTTAATTCGCCGGCCTTATGTTTTACAGTCTTCATGCGAAGAACGTTTTCCTTTGGAAAATGTTTTCCTGCGGAAAAATACAAAACCGCATTAAACCAGCGCTTCAGCAATTCAAAGTATCAAAAATCCATGCTAAGATGAGGCATGGGACGGAAAGTATTTAGGATACTCATAGACAGTTTTAACCGTGTGTGCGGACAGATGCCTGACACCAGGCGG
The DNA here is from genome assembly GCA_031267475.1 of Spirochaetaceae bacterium. Lineage (GTDB taxonomy): Bacteria > Spirochaetota > Spirochaetia > Treponematales > Breznakiellaceae > JAIRMY01. The sequence continues at coordinate 2,707 of JAIRZA010000035.1, forward strand.
CCCGGACACAATGAATCCTCTTTGTCTGGGGAGATGAGCCTGACGGGTGATACTTTGAATTGCTGGTCCGCGCTACTATTACTAATTCCGTCTATATGGCATACTTAACATATAGGACTACGATCTGTTATGATAGGGATAATTGATGAAACAAAGACGCCTTTTCGCACTGCTTGTTATTGGTGCCGCGCTTCTTTCAAAACCCGCGCTTAGTTTTGCTCAGACTCAGACATATACATGGAATGAAGTCGCGGGCGATCTTAGCGATTTTTCCAAAGATATGCGAGGCGCTCTGGCGTTTATCTCGTTGACGGGGCTTTCGTGGTCGGACACCTATATAGGGCAGCTAATTAATATAAGGCCGCATTGGGGTGTCGGTTTCAACGTAGGCGCTACCACGTTGAAGCTTGATAATCTAAACACTCTGTTGAAAAAATTTGGATATACCAGCGATGACAGTTTTATGGATAAACAGTTGCTTCCTGTTTATACCATAGATTTGCGTATAGGCGGATTCGGATCGGTGCCTTTCGATGTGGGTATCAAATGGGGGTATCTGCCATATATGAAGCTGTTTAATGATATAAGCTATGAAGTCAGTGTTTCCGGTCTCGATTTTCGCTGGGAAATACTGGATGACTGGGGAAGTACGCCTTCTATTGCCATTGGTCTCGAAGCAAGCAGTGTATCCGGCGGTCTAAGAAGCGATGGAAAAGCTACTTTGACTGGATTGAGCAACTTTGGCAACGTAACTATTGGCCGCAACGCGACTGCCGGGGTTATATGGGAGGGCTTTGTTTTTGGTCTCAAATTACAAGCTGCTAAGAGTTTTTGGGAACCGCACCTTAACAGTTACGCCGGATTAAGAGTTGGCGGCGCTGTAACAAAAACTGGTTATCAGTTAAGCGGCGGCAAAGACATCATCATAGATGTGGGGAGCGGTACACTAACCGCGCTTAAAGATATGTCGGGCTCAGCCTTGGGCAATCTAGCGAAAGCTTTGGAATCCGCCTCCAAGCATAATACAGATTTTTTAGTAAACGAGGATACTATAGTCGGTCTGATCGAGAGATCCGGCGCAAATTTTTCACTGTACACCGGTATTGCTTTCGATTTTAGCAACAGAACCTATTTTGACATTGCTATTATGGTAGACATTCTAAACTCTGAAGTAGGCGCTAATGTCAGTTTTAGATACCAGCAATAAGCAGCTACACTGCAAACGCAGCGGCTTTGCCGGCTATAGACTCGGCGGTCAGTCCGTAGGCGGCAAGCAATTCCTTGTACGAGCCGGTATCTCCGAAAGTGTCGTTCACTCCTATGGGAAGCCATTTGAACGGAACGCCGCTTTTGGCGAGTTTTTCTATGCAGGCGCCGCCGAAGCCTCCGACTATTGAATGTTCCTCGACAGTTATAAGTTTGCCTGTCTTTTTGAGCGATTCTTCCAGCGCCGCGCCTTCTATGGGCTTAACAAAAGGTATCGTGAATACGTCCGCGCTTATTCCGCTTTTTTCGAGTATAGCGGCGGCTTCAAGCGCTATCTGTGTTGTTAAACCCGCCGCCGCGATTGTAAGCATTTTTCCATCTTTCAGTTTAACCGGCGTTTTTGTGTCAATGGCGCTTGAATCAGGGATGTCGGTCACTTCGTTCCGGGATAATCGTAAAAATACCGGATGATTCTGTTTTACCGCATACTCAAGGGCAAGCTCCGCCTGCCTGTTGTCGGCTGGAACTATGACCTCCATACCTGGCAAGGCGCGCATTATCGCTATGTCCTCGATGGCTTGATGGCTCGCGCCGTCATAAGAATCGCTGAAACCGCCGTATGCGCCCGCAATGACAACGGGCAGCTTGTTGTAGCAAAAATCATGCCGTATCTGATCGCAGCATTTCAATGTTATAAAAATAGAAAATGTATTTATCACCGGCGTAAAACCTGTCGCCGCAAAGCCTGCCGCAACGCCCGCCATGTTGCCTTCCGAAACCCCTACGTTAAAGAAACGGTCTGGGAACGTCTTGGCAAAATAAGACGACCGGGTACTGCCGGACAAGTCGGCGTCCAGCACGACAATTTTTTTATTTGTATCGCCTAGGGATGCTAATTTTTTACCGTATGCGTCTCGCATTGCCATCATAATGCGGCCTCCTTTTTTTCTAAGTCAGCGATCAATTCAATCCGCCCTTTGCTATAGCTGTCGTCGTCTATTGGAGCGCCGTGCCATGCGTTCTTTCCCTCCATAAACGAAACGCCTTTTCCTTTTATGGTGTCGAAGATGACGGCTTTAGGCCAAACATCGTCGCTGTCTATCCATTTGAACGCTTCGAGTATCGACGCGGTGTCATTTCCATTGTACGGTTTAGGGGCAAGACGCCATCCAAAAGATTTTATTTTATCCGCTAAAGGTTCCAGCGGTAATATATCGTCTATGGTTCCGTCCAATTGAACCTTGTTATAATCAATCAGGTAAACGAGCCCGCGTGGTTTAACTTTCGCGCCGTATAACAGCGCTTCCCATGTGGAGCCTTCATCCAGGCAGCCTTCGCCGGAGAGTACATATGTCCCAAAGTTTTTACCGCTCAATTTTGAAGCGAGGGACATACCTA
>JAIRZA010000055.1 GCA_031267475.1 Spirochaetaceae bacterium
CCGCCGTTTTAATGATTGTTGTCCTGTCGCCCAAAAATTGAAATTCTCGAACAAATATATTATACTACTTATCGGCAGATATTGTATATCTATATAGTGTTTCTTGGCAGGATTTATTCGATAACTTCAGTTATCGAACAACAAGCGCTTGAAACCGCAAAATGCAGGGCCGGGCGGCGTGGGGCTGGCGGCTTGACAGAAATATATACTTACGCAATACTGAATTCATCATAAGGTGGAAGCCGGCCGCACCGCGGCTGGCTTCAGAATAGGGAAGCGGGTGAAAATCCCGCGCGGTACCGCCGCTGTAAAGGACGAGCGGACTTTTGACGAGACTTTCCAAAAGCCTCGCGCCACTGCCGAAAGACGGAAAGACGGGAAGGCGTAAAGTCCGTGTAGAAACCTGAGCCAGAAGACCTGCCTATGAGCGCCGTCATTAGACAGCGTTAGCTTACGGTTAACGGATTATTAACCATGAGAAAGCAGTTTTTCTTTGCATTAGCCAGCATTGTTGGCGCGCTTTGCGCCAGCACAATTTGCGCCAACGCGCAAGAAGACACGTCCCCGCCAGACAGCGTTCCCGCCGGTTACGATACGGTATACGAAGGCGACGGACTCACCATAACAGGAACACGCGCGGAAAAGCGGTTAAAAGACAGCCCCGTACTCACCGAAGTAATAAACACACAAGAAATAGAAGAATCCAGCGCGGACACAATCATTGACATACTTGATGATTACGGACTCGTGTATACCGGAAACGCCATGGGCGACTACGTTCAGATGCAGGGACTAGGCAAAAACCGCGTCTTGTACCTAATAAACGGCAGACGAATTTCCGGACGCATAGCCCAGCGACTCAAAGGCGACACACTACCACTTTCCAACATAGAACGAGTAGAAATAATCCGCGGCCCCCAGTCGGCGCTGTACGGCTCCGACGCGCTAGGCGGAGTAATAAACATCATCACGAAAAAAGCGCCGGACAAAATAGCTTTTCAGGCGGCTCTGAACAATCGCTTTTTACTCGCCTACGACAACCCCGGCACCGCGTATACACCCCCGGTTTTTCAAAACTTTAACCCGCTGCGAGAACAAAACCTAAACGGGGTTATCTCATTCCCAGCCGGCGCGACAAGAAATACAATCGATATAACAGCGGCGCGAGGCGGATTTTACTACAACGAGACCGGCACCGCGTCCATACTCCCCGAATACTACCGGGCGCGACTCGGCTTTGACAGCGCCATTGACACCGGACGCGCCGAACTACGCTTCGGCGCGTCCGGCTTCCTGATGCGCCGCGACGACATGACCACCGCGGAAGGAGCGCTGAACCGGCTTGACTACCTCCGCGCGGACGCCTTTATAGAAGCAGATTATTGGGCGCTGGATAAACTCATGCTGAGCTTTCGCCTGTACGACAACTACTACCAGCGCGACAGAGACAACTATTCGGCGATTAATGACGAGTGGATTTTAGGAGAACGCTACGAAAACGATAATATCGCCGCGCTTGAGGTACAAGGAGTATACGAAGCATCACCCAAACTACTGCTAACCGGCGGCCTTGAGGGAGCGTTCAATAGTATGCAAAAGTACAACCTTAACCGTGATTTTGCATCGGTAGATAAAGAAGCAGTCTTTTTTCAGGCCGAATACTTCGAGATAGACAAATATTCCGCGGCGGCGGGGCTGCGCATAGAGCGGAATTCCCAATTCGGTTTCGCGGCTTCGCCTAAATTATCGATAATGCGCCATGTAAAAGATTTTCGCCTAATGGCGAGCGCCGGAGTAGGATACCGCGCTCCGGATTTCAACGATATGTACCTAGTACGAGACGACGACGGCGCGGCCATTGTTCTGGGCAATCCAAATCTTAAACCGGAATATTCGCTAGGGTTTAACACCGGGTTTGAATACGCGAAATCAAAAGGATTTTTTCAACTAAACCTGTATTACAACGAACTATTTAACGAGATAGGCACAGTGTTTGTCGATGCGGCGGACGATTCAGAACCCTATTACGACAAAAGAAACATATCCCGCTCCATGCGCGCCGGTGTTGATACGGAAGGCCGGCTGCTGCTGCCGCGCGGAGTCTTTGTTTCGGCGGGCTACAGTTGGCTATTTGCTTACGACCGCGGCGCGGAAACAGAAATATACCCGCAGCCGAATCACACAATTAAATTGAAAGCCGGACTAGACCTTGCAAAAACCGGAATCTATACATGGCTGCAAGGACGCTATTTTTCAAAATTCATGGATCCGGCGCGGCTGGGCAGCGAGCCGCGTTTTATTCTGGACTTTTATTTTTCCACGTCGATTGGGAAACATTTTAAGCTTAATTTCGGCATTGACAACATCACAGGCGAGACGGACCGCATAGGACCGGAAACAGCGCAAGTTTTTTCCGCCGGCGTAAAGTACACGCTATAAACGGGCTTGTTTATGGAAGCAGGGGGCTTTCAAACAGGTCAAATATAAAACGGGTCAGTGTCAAAAATGTCAGATTCTGACACCGGCCCTATCGCTAAAAACTTGGCGGCTAACCGCCAGTTTAATCTTTGGAGGATTTGAATGAAAAAGACGAGTATTAGAGTTGTAAGCCAACCAACAGGGTTGTCGAACAAGCCCATTATTTGGCTGCTGCCGGTTCTTACAGTTTTATTTTTTATAAGCTGCGAGCATAATTCAAGAGCCGGGGGGGGGGGGGGTGAAGGTACCATCACCGTTACGGCTGAGGAGGGCGATCATAAATATTTTTCACTAACAAGCGGGAAACAGGTTTCGGATCCCAAGACGGACGGCTGGGACATTGGTTTCCAGCGACCCCGCAGCATCGTTACTAACGGCGGAGATACGGCGGCGACTCTGGCTTCGGGCGGCAAAGGCATGGTGTGGTATACGGATAAAACGGACTTTGACGCTGTAGCGCTGTCTGACGCGGTTAAAACCGGTCCGCTTAGCGACTATTTTGCGGACAAGCTAAAATGGATTTATTCTATGAGTACGAATCAGCATAATACGTTAAACGTAATTAATTTTACGGGGTATGATGCCGGGAGCGGTACAGAGGCAGACCCGTTCAAAACCTTCAAGTATGATCAAAAGCAATTTTATACAAGCGGATCAGGCTATCCTGTTACGAATATGGTTTACATTGTTCAGCATGGAGACGGGGTTCACTATTCAAAAATACAGGTGTCGCGGTATGAATACGCTAACAAGGC
>JAIRZA010000099.1 GCA_031267475.1 Spirochaetaceae bacterium
GCGGAAGAGCTGGGTATACGCGCCATAGTTCCGGCGGAAGAGGCGCAGAAGGCTCTGGAATTTGTCGGCGAACAGTTTGAACCGAATCCTTCAGATTGGAAGCTGCGCTATCAAATGAATATGGACCTGTTAAAAAAAGGTACAGTTATGGACATCGCGGCGATTGTGCGTTCGCTTTACCACCGGAGCAAAGTAAAAGAACTTCCTATTATGGAGCGTAAACTCTACGAATCCGCAAAAAAACTATTCGAGGACGAGTTGGCTTACGCGCTGAAAAAAAACAAAGAAGAAGTCGAAATTTTGATCCACAACCGCCTTGAAAACAGGTGAATCGTGGGCGCGAGTATTGCGGCTGTAATTACAGCCGCTGGTTCTTCCACGCGGATGGGGGGCGGGTGTAAAAAAGAATACCTTGTTCTTCCTAAAACCCAAACCGCCGGCAGCTCAGATATTTCTGAAGCGGAAGACGAGCGCTTGACTGTTCTTGGCTCGGCAGTTTCTTCTTTTGCGGCTTGCGCGAGAGTCAGCGTAATAGCTATCACCGTGCCGCCCGACGCGGACGCGGACGATTACACCAGCGAATACACAGGCGAGTACGCCGCGCGCAAGGCTCTGCCCCAGCACTTGCTGCGGCAGGAATATCCCGCTGTTTTTTTTGTACCGGGCGGCAGCTCGCGGAGAATGTCCGTTCATCACGCGCTCTCTACACTTGCCGGTTTCAAGCCGGATTATGTTCTGATTCACGACGGGGCGCGGCCATGGGTCAAAACATCCATGATTGACCGTATAATAGACGCTGTAATGTTGTATGACGCCGTACTGCCGGTTCTTTCATTGTCCGAAACGCCGAAAGAACTTGACGGCGGATTTGTTAAACGCCATCTAAAACGCGCCTCTGTGGTCTTGGCGCAGACACCGCAGGCCTTTGTTTTCAACACACTCCTTGAGGCCCATGAAAAAGCCATCGTGCATGAATTGATGGACGATGTTGAGTACACGGACGACGCCGAGGTTTGGGGGGAATTTGTCGGTCCTGTCGCTGTAATAAACGGCGACAAACTCAACCGGAAAATCACATTTCCAGAAGACATCCCGCCGTCATGAAGATTGTTAAAGCGCATGGAAGATAAATACCGTATAGGACTTGGGCGGGATACACACAGATTGAAAGCTGGCAGGCGGTTTTTGCTTGGCGGTGTTCAAATTGAAGCGGATTTCGGCGAAGACGGACATTCGGACGGCGACTTACTCTGCCACGCCGTCATTGACGCGATGCTGGGCGCCGCAGGTTTAGGCGATATAGGAGAGTTGTTTCCACCCGGCGATCCAGCATGGAAGGACGCTTGTTCAATCAACCTGTTAAAGCAATGCGCCCAAAAACTAGAACTCACTCCATGGCGCGTGACTAACATAGACTGCGTAGTAAGCTGCGAGCGCCCCGCCATACTGCCGTACCGCGCTGCGATACGGCAGTCTTTGGCGCAGTCGCTTGGAATTGACGAATCGAGAGTCTTTGTGAAGGGTAAGACGGGCGAAGGCCTTGGCGATGTGGGACAGGGACGGGCTGTAGAGGCGTTTGCCGTCTGCCTTTTGGAGCGTATCGAGCAATGAAAGACGCGATTTACTGGGAAAATATCATAGACGCGCTGGAAAAATGGCGCTCTACCGCGCCTGACGATCCGTCTGTCAGCGCCATTGCCGAAAAATACCGCAAGGACGCATGGGCGGTGCTGCTTTCGACAATTTTGAGCCTTCGCACAAAAGATAAAGTAACACTCGCGTCAAGCAAGGCATTGCTTGACAGAGCGCCCGCGCCCGCCGGTTTTTTAGAATTAAGCGTGGAAGAAGCGGAGCGCCTAGCGTTTCCAGCCGGATTTTACCGTACAAAGGTAGCGAATCTGCGAAAAATAGCGCGTATCATCCTTGAAAAATACAACGGCAAAGTTCCCGCCGATATGGACGCGCTTTTAGCTCTGCCCGGCGTCGGCAGGAAGACCGCGAATCTTGTTCTTATTGAGGCTTTCGATATGGACGGTATCTGCGTCGACACTCATGTACACCGCATCTGCAACCGCGCCGGCTGGCTTATATCTAAGAAGCCGGACGAAACGGAAGCCATACTGCGCGACATATTGCCGCTCAAATTTTGGAAGCGCATCAACGGACTGCTTGTTCTTTACGGCCAGCAAATCTGCCGTCCGGTAGGACCGCGCTGCCAAAGCTGCGTTATAGCCACTCACTGCAAGCGCGTACTGTAATCCCTCTCCCCTACCCTCTCGCGCAAACACGGCCTGACACAGAAACATAAGTTTCAGCGTCAGGCTGGTATCAGACTGTTACAAAAACCTCACAATGAAGCGTGGTAGCAGCCCAGAAAATGGAAAGTTCCTGTTTTAGACTTCAGCTTCGAGAGCGCGTTATCGAACACATCGCCGCTTTTAGGAATGCTTACATCAACATAGAATAAATAATTCCACGGCTGCCCCAAGAGAGGACGCGATTCAAGTTTTGAAAGATTAACGCCCTCCTCGCTTAGAATTTTGAGACATTCATACAAAGAGCCGGGCTCATCCTTCACCGAGAAGATAAGCGAGGCCTTATCCGGAGTCAACTGCCCCATACTTGGGGGAACCTGCGCCAAGTCGCCATCTTTGCGGGAAAGTATAACGAAACGAGTATAGTTGCGCGGATCGGTTTCAATACCGGCTTTTAACACCGCAAGCCCGTGCGCCTTGGCCGCCGCTTCCGACGCTATGGCGGAAATAGACAGTTGCTTATCAGCGTCCGTCTCTTTCGAGATAGACAGCACGGCGGACGCTGTGTTATTCCACGCTTCAAGCCGCCAGTCCGGATGCTTGTCTAGGAATTCCCTGCATTGAGCAAAGCCTTGCGGATGACTTCGAACCACCTTTATGCTCTCCATCGTGGCTTTTTCACTAGCGATAAGGCAGTGAACAATACGAAGTTTTATTTCGCCCACTATGGCTATGTCGGGATACTGCATGAAAAGATCATAGTTTTCGTGAATTGACCCCGCCAAAGAATTTTCCAGCGGAACAACACCAAATGCCGCCCTGCCGTCAAGCACAGCGTCAAAGACCGCGCCAAAAGACTCCGTTTGCAGCTTATCCGCGTCTTCCCCAAACGCGCGTATCAGCGCCTGTTCCGCATAAGCGCCGCTCTCGCCGGAAAAGGCAATCTTCTGCGGACTCGCCTGCGGCGCGGACGAACCGACGATCGCGCCAACCGGAATATTGACACGCGGAGTCCTCAGCAGTTCTTTTCCAACAACATGAGACAGCGCTTCAATGTCGCGCATAAGCCTTTCGAACTGATACGGATAAAGCGACTGCGGACCGTCCGACAAGGCGGTGTCTGGATTTGGGTGAACCTCGACGGTAAGACCATCCGCGCCTGCCGCAATCGCCGCGAGCGCCGCTGGAGCCACCTTTGCCCGTATACCAACCGCGTGGCTTGGATCAACAATTATCGGCAAGTGGGACAAGGCCTTTACAACCGGAATCGCCGAAATATCCAGCGTATTGCGCGTATATGTCTCAAAAGTACGAATACCGCGCTCGCAAAGCACAACATTCCTGGTGCCGGCGGCTAAAAGATATTCGGCGGAAAGCAGCCATTCTTCAATCGTAGCGGACGGACCGCGCTTCAACAGAACAGGTCTTCCCAGCGACCCGACTTTCTTTAACAGCTCGAAATTCTGCATATTACGCGCGCCAATCTGGAACATATCGGTAAGCTCCCGCATCTGCTCCGCCAACTCCGGAGAAACAACCTCCGTAACTATAGGCATATTGTACAATTCGCCGGCGGCTTTCATGTACTCAAGCCCCTTCATTCCCAAGCCTTGAAAGGCGTAAGGACTTGTGCGCGGTTTATACGCCCCGCCGCGCAGCATCACAGCTCCGGACTCGCGCACCTGCGCCGCCGTATCTTCAATCTGCTCGCGGCTTTCTACAGCGCAAGGTCCGGCGATGACAGAGATACGCGCCCCGCCGATTTTTACAGGCCCAATCGAAACGATGCTGTCTTCACTCTGCGTTTCACGCGAGGCAAGCTCGTACTGTTTCGATGTCGCGGCGACACGCTCGACTCCGGGCAAAAGCGCCAGTTCATGAATATCCGCCTGCCCCTTGCCGGCTGCGCCCAGCAACGCCGCGTCTCCAAAAATTTGATCGCGCACGTTAAATCCGTGGTCCCGCAAGTAGGAACGTACAATCTCCGTATCATGCGGTGAAATATCTTTTGCTAAAACAACTATCATTTTGTTCCTTATCCAGCTAATTGAGCTTTTTCAAATTACTTGATTTTATAACAAGTTCAATTATTATCCTTGCGTTTTACAATTTCAAGTATACCGGAAATCAAACAGAGCGCTCCGCAGGAAAAGGAATAAAGCTTCAAGGGCGGCGGACTCTTGTTAAGCGCGCCGCTCCGAAGCTGGTGTAAAAACACCATCCGCCTCCGCGCCTTGTACGGCGGCGGAAAAGTTCATTAGAATTTCAGCGACAAACCAACGCTTGCTACAGATACCGCGCTGTACCCTACTTCAACATAAGCGCCAATATTTTTTGTAAAGAAATATCTCGCGCCTAAATTAAAGCCAAAAAGAACGGTACTATAATCAGCTTCCGCTGTAACAGCTGGAGTTTCTGTTTTGAATGTCCAAACAAGCCATCCAAGCGACAGGCTTGCATAGGCGTCAAGGGCCTTCATAAAATTAAAATGCCAGCTTCCTCTTACGCCTATGCCAATCATAGTATCACCATACGTATAGTTGCCAATTTTTTCCTCATCGGCCGTTATACCAAAATAGCCGCCGATAGAAAGCGGCAGTTTCTGTAAAACATATTCAGCGCTGACAGAAATAGCCGGAAGACTCACCGTATAAGGCAGAATACCCGCGCCAATACCGGCGTTTATCAAAATTTTGTTTTGCCCTACAGCTTCGCTGTAAGAATTATACCATGTTTTCTCCGGTGCTTCCTGCGTTGTTTCTTCCGTCTGCGCAAAAACCGAACCCGCGGCTAAGGCCGCTATAATCATTCCTAATACAACTTTTTTTGCCATTTTTTTCTCCTTTACTTTGGCGCAAAGTT
>JAIRZA010000116.1 GCA_031267475.1 Spirochaetaceae bacterium
GGCACGGCAAGGTTCTGATTACTTTCGTGCCACCAAAGACATCCTCGTAGATTGCGCCGCTGGCTCAACGCGCTTTGCGCGTTGAGCTCCGGAGTTTGCGCGTAGCGCAAACTCCACTGCCTTTGTTGTATGAGAGACTCGCGGTATGCCGCCGCGTAGCGGATGTGAAACCCGCTGGCGGGCGCGTAGCGGATAGAAGCCCGCTGGCGGGTGGGCGGGCGGGGGTAGCGGGTAACGGTGCAATACATTATATTAATAACATGAACTACACAATAGCGTTAACGCCGGGCGACGGCATAGGACCCGAAGTTACATCCAAAGCCGTAGACATCTTAGAAACCATAGGCGACAAATTCGGACACACCTTTAATTTCATCGAACTAGAAGCAGGCGGGCGCGCCATAGATTCAACAGGCGAACCACTAAGCGCCGCAACACTAGAAATAGCGCGACAATGCGACGCGCTGCTCTTAGGCGCAGTAGGCGGACCAAAATGGGAAAACCTACCCGGAAACCTGCGACCAGAACGAGCATTACTCGGCCTTCGAGCCGGACTCGGCGTATTCGCGAACCTGCGACCCGCGACACTACTACCACAACTCAAAGACGCCTGCCCGCTAAAAGACGAAGTCCTAACAGCCAGCAACCCGGAAGGCAAACCAAATTTCGACATACTAATCGTACGCGAACTCACCGGAGGAATATACTTCGGCGAACACGGACGAGACGGAGACGGAAAAAACGCCGCGTCATCAGCCTTTGACACAGAACGCTATACCCGCGCCGAAATCGAACGAGTATTACACACAGCCTACAACGCAGCCTCAAAACGCCGCGGAAAACTCTGCCTCGTTGACAAAGCAAACGTACTCGAATCCTCACGCTTTTGGCGAGAAATAACAACAGAAACAGCCGCCGAATACAAAAACATCGAAACCACATACATGTACGTTGACAACTGCGCCATGCAGCTCATACGCGCCCCCGGACAATTCGACGTAATCGTTACATCGAACATCTTCGGCGACATACTCTCAGACGAAGCATCCGTACTATCCGGCTCCATAGGAATGTTAGCCTCGGCAAGCATAGGCGCAAAAAGCGCCGGCAGAAAATACCCCGCTGGAATGTACGAACCAATACACGGATCCGCGCCGGACATCGCCGGAAAAGACATAGCAAACCCGCTTGCCGCAATACTCTCCGCCGCAATGATGCTGCGCTACTCATTTTCACTCGAAAAAGAAGCGCTGGCAATAGAAAACGCCGTAAGCAAAACCCTTGACAGCGGACTCCGCACCAAAGACATAGCAAGCCGGACAAAAGGAACAACAAATGAAAAAATCGTAGGCACAAACGCAATCGCCGCCGCAGTAGTCAAAACACTGGAAAACGAATGACACCAGCCGCCAAACCCCGCCGCGCATAACAAAAGAGCAAATATGCGGACATCAGATTTACTCATTTCACAACACAACACCTTGCCAAAACCACCCGTTTTGGCAATAAAGCGCTGTATTTTTTGCCTGTCCCTCGCCGCCGGCATACTCTTATACACCGAAAACGCCCACACCATCGATTTTTTTGACGACACCAGCGCCGAAGAACTCGCGCAAACCATCATCGACACAATGAGCGATGAAGACGCGCTTGCGCAAACATTCATGCTAGGCTGGCGCGACATCGCAGGCGCTCCCTCCGCGCTAATACAAGAATGGATAAACCGGCGGCACATAGGCGCAGTCAAAGTCTTCGGATGGAACACAGCCGGCACACAGCAACTCGCCCGCAACATAGGCGTTTTTCAAGGCTTAGCGGCGCGAAACCCATACACAATACCACTCTTTGTCGCCACCGACCAAGAAGGCGGACTAGTCCGCCACGTCAAAGGCGACACAATCGACACACCCGGCGCAATGGCAATAGGAGCGTCAGGCTTCCCGGAAGACGCATATAAATCCGGCTATTACATAGGACGAGAACTAGCCACACTAGGCATAAACATGAATTTCGCGCCAACCGTAGACCTTTACACGAACCACAGCTCAGTGCTAATAGGCCCCCGCTCCTTTGGCGACTACCCCGAATACGCCGGAGTCATGGGAATAGCATTTGCGAAAGGACTATTAGCGACAGGCGTAATCCCAACAGCCAAGCACTTCCCCGGACACGGAGACACAGAACTCGACTCTCACGGCGTGCTGCCCAGCATAGACGCATCATTTGAAACACTATGGGGACGCGAACTAATCCCGTACCGCATGATGGCGAAAGAGCGAATGCCGGCCGTGATGAGCGGACACATCGCCTTTCCGAATACAGAAGCCGCCAAAGACCCCGCCTCGCTGTCGCCCTGGTTTCTGGGAGAAGTGCTCAGAAACAGAATAGGCTTCAAAGGCATCGTAATAACAGACGACATGATAATGAACGGCGCAACCATGAGCACCGGCAGCCTGTCGCTCGCCGTAAAACAAGCCCTGCTTGCCGGAAACGATGTCATAATGATGAGCAGCACACCAGCTTTGGACGACCCAGTCTGGGTAAACCTGCTGCAAGCCATGCGCGCGGAACCCGAATTCAAACAACGGGTACGAGACGCCGCCCGCCGCATTATAGCAGTAAAACTGCAATACCTGCGCGGGAAGAACGCCGTACCGCTAACACCCAACATGGAAAAAGTACGCAACGAAATACCCGACAAAGAAGGCGCGGCGTTTTTCCAAGATTTAGCGGCGCGTTCCGTTACATTAATCAAAGACAACAGCGCCCTGCTCCCGCTCACAAACGAAAAAGCCGGACGCTTATTTTTAGCAGGCCAAAACCTTGATTTTTTCACACTAGGCAAAAAATACTTTAACGACGTGTCCTCTTACTGGTACAACACACCAGTTTCGGACGACCTAATGAGACGAGCCGCGCGCGCCGACACCATAATTTTTTACCTTTCCAACAGCGAGGGAATAGAAGTGCTCCGCAGATTCCGCCCGCTTGGAAAAAAAATCATCGTATTTTCCGTACTAAGCCCGGCATATATCAACGATGTACCTTGGGTCGACGCGGCCATCGCCGTTTACAGCAGCTCCGCCGACTCGCTTTTAGCCGGATTTTCCGCGCTTTTAGGGAAAATCCCCGCCCAAGGAGCAGTCCCATTCGCGCTGAACGCCCGCTGACAAACAAGACGGAGAAATTCCCGCTTCGCCGCTGGTGGAAAGCCCATGAAATTGAACGCATCTGGCCAGAAACCCTGCTAAAATCGAAAGAAATCTACTACGTGGCAGCCTGTTCCCGCTTTCAAACACTCAACTTTATCAAGGACCACGCATGGGTCTTAACCTCCGGCGGAACAGGAGCAAGCGCCATGCTGCTGCATAGCAAAGGCTCTTTATTTCCCGTATTCAACGGAAAAACAGACATACCGCCGCCATTTTTCCTTGAACGGGCGCTTAAAAACATCACACTGTATTCACTGCAAGGATTGGCTGACGAAGTAAAAACACTCGAAGCCATGCTTTCACCCCTAGGAATCACCGCCCGCGAAACCTTAAATTTCAAACTAATGACACTGGAACACCCCCCGCAGTCCGTAAAACTACCCAAAGGACTATCGTTCCGCCACGCCGAAAGAAAAGACATAGACGAACTATTGCCGTTGCAAGCCGCCTACGAAGAAGAAGAAGTACTGCCGCTGGGAGCAATCTTAGACATCCGCGTCTGCCGGCATAACCTTGAACGGATAATCACAAAAGAAAAATCCCTTGTAGCGCTGATAGACGGACACATCATCGGAAAAATCAACACAAACGCCAAATCATATTCCCGCAGCCAAATCGGAGGCGTATACGTCCTGCCGGAACATCGAGGCAAAGGCGTAGCCAGCAGCCTGACAGCCGTCTTTTGCAGCCTCTTACTCTCGGAAAACAAAGGGATTAATCTTTTTGTCAATGTAAACAACACCAGCGCGCGCAAAGCGTACCTCCGCTGCGGATTCAAAGATTTATCGGACTATCGAATCGTATACATTTGAGGCTGTTCCAAAACTTCAGTTTTTGGGGAGACAAGCAAAGCTTGTCCAGCAACTTATGAAAACCGCAGTTTTGTCGTCATCATGACGCGCCCATAGGGCGAAAAACTGCAAGGGACTGTTACAAAATAACCGATTTTGGAACAGGCTCATTTATTTTATAAAAATATTTTTACATAATAAATACACTGCATTATGCTGTAAAAAACAAATAAGCCGGCTCATTTGTTCCTGCGCGTCTGGAAACAGACGCGCCTCCGGCTCTTCTGCATAACCATCGTTTTCTTAACGTATCAGAGCGCCGGCTATTATTATATGTTGTATCTCGAATTTATCATTAAACACCGTAATATCGGCGTCGTACCCAGGAGTTATCTGCCCTTTGGAGGCGTAACCCATCACTTGGGCCGGATTTGCGGTAGCGCAGCGCACAGCGTCTACCAGCGGGAAATCAAAGCGAACCAGATTTTGCACACCGCGTATCATCGTAAGCGCCGAACCCGCTATTACGCCGTCCGACGCCCGGCAAAAACAGCCGCCTTCAAATTTGACCTCCTCGCCGTTTGCGATAAGCATACCAGCCTGCTGCCCGGACGGTTTAAGCGCGTCCGTTACCAGCACTATCTTGCTCATCGGTTTTACGCGCATCAGCAGCTTGAACAAATCAGGGTGAACGTGTACACCGTCCGCGATAATTTCGCACGACATATCGTAGTGGATTAGCACAGCGCCCGCGGCTCCGGGGTCGTGGTGATTCATCTGGCGCATTGCGTTGAATAAATGCGTAGCGTGCATGATTCCGGCCTGAATACCCTCAACCATGTTTGAATATAGCGCGTTGGTGTGCCCCGCCTGCAACACAATACCTTTTTTACGGCAGACAAGCGCAAGCTCGTGCATATGCTTAATTTCGGGAGCGACCGTCATATTGACTATATGCCCCTCCGACGCCTCCCACAGACGCTCGAATAAATCAATGTCCACAGGTTTTATTGTTTCAGGACGCTGAACACCCATCTTTTCGGACGATAAAAACGGACCCTCAAGATGAATCCCCATGATACGCGCCCCGCTCTCTTTCCCTATCGCTTTTGTTATCGCCCGTATCGCTTTTATCATGTTATCTTCACTTGACGGGTACAAAGTCGGATTGAACGCGCTCACGCCGCATTCGGCAAGACCGCGGGACATTTCAAGAATCGAGTCGGGATCGTTGTCCTCCGTGCCGTAACCGCCGTATCCGTGTATATGAGTGTCAATAAAACCCGGAACGATGTACGCCCCGTTCACATCTATAAGACGAGTATCGCTTGAGAATTTTTTTTGCTCAAACCTTTTTTGGTTGAAAACATCCGCGATTTTGGAGTCTTTTATCAAAACGGCGCACTGCTTCAATGCGGACGAGCCGTGAATCAGTGTGCCGTTATACAGGCAAAGAGACATATCGCCGTCCTATCAAGAAGCCGGAAAAAGCGAAAGCGCCGCGCCGTCCGCCGCAAGAATGACATTCCGGTGCAGTTGTAGAACCGACGCGGGAACACGCGGAGTTATCGGGCCAAAGAAGGCTTCTTTAAGAATCTCCGCCTTTTCGCCGCCGCTTACAATCAACAAAACCACAGCCGCGTTCATAATCGTGCCAATACCCATAGTAAACGCCGCGCGGGGAACATCTTCCGCCCGCTTAAAAAAACGTTTATTCGCTTCGATTGTTTTTTGCGCAAGATTTACAAGATGTGTTTTTGCCGGAAATTCGTCTGACGGCTCGTTAAAACCTATATGACCGTTATGCCCGATGCCGATAAGCTGCAAGTCGATACCGCCCAGATGCTCAATAATATAATTATAGTGTTTGCACTCCTCCTCCGGGTCGGCGGCCAGCCCGTTGGGGACATAAGTATTATCAACATTGATATTTACACGGGAAAAAAGATGCTTTTGCATGAAGTAACGGTAACTTTGCTCATCATCCGGCGCGAGCCACTGGTATTCGTCCAGATTTACAGTTTTAGCGCGCGAGAAATCAACATCTCCGCTCTCGTAAGCCTTCGCCAAAATATCATAAAGACCAACCGGCGAAGAACCGGTGGCCAAACCCAATACGCTTTCCGGCTTTACCGTAAGCTGAGACTGAATAACGGAGGCCGCCTTCCGGCTCATATCGTTATAATCAGCGCCTTTATATATCCGTAAATTGTTCATACTAGAATTATAATACAATTACGCCGAGCTTGCAATATTTTGTCCACGCGGAGTATTATTAACACCATGATAGTAGAAGTTTGTTGTTCCACAGTTGAAGAGGCGCGTCTTGCGGCGCGTTGCGGGGCGGACAGGATTGAGCTTGTTTCGGCGCTTGAAATTGGCGGTCTTACACCGAGTTTGGGCGAGTTGCGGCTTGCTCTTGGCAGCGCGAAACAAGCGGGAGTAGGCAGCGCCGTTATGCTGCGTCCACGCGGCGGTGATTTTTGTTACGGCGGCGATGATTTAGAGACGATGGCTCTGGACGGGCGGATATTGCGCGACGAGGGAGCGGACTGCATCGTGTTCGGCATATTGAAGCCGGACGGCGTTGTTGACGCGGAACGCTGCAAAGCGCTTATGAAAGAATGCGGGGACGGGGCGGGCTTTGTTTTCCACATGGCGTTTGATAAAACGCCGGATTGGAGGAACGCGCTTGATACGCTGATTGAGCTTGGCTTTCGGCGTGTGCTTAGCAAGGGGCAGGCGGCAAGCGCGGAAGCAGGCGCCGGAACTCTGCGCGATATGATTACGTATGCCGGCTCCCGTATCGAGATACTTCCTGGCGGCGGTATACGCGCCGGCAACGTCCAAACAATAATTAAACAAACAGGATGCGGCCAGATTCATTTTTCGCTGAAAAAAGGCGGTCAGGAAATTCTAGGCGAGCGGGAACTGAAAGATTTTATCAACTTATGCAGGCGCGTTGAATAAACCGGCGCGTCCGGGTGTTTCTTTAACGCGGGCTTTTCACAATTTTCCAACGGAAAAACGAGCAAAATGACAGGGCAGCGCTGATTAACCGCGAGTTAATCAGCTCAGCCCCGGCTCTAAGCATCTGCGAATATAAATGAAAATCAGTATTGATTGCAGGATGATAAATTCAAGCGGCGTGGGCGCGTATCTAAAAGGCTGCCTGCCGTACTTTCTTAAAACGCAAAACAGTTTTTTGCTGATAGGGGATGAGCGGGGGCTTTCTGAATTTGCGGACAAGCCGGATATAAACATTTTTGACTGTTCTATTAAACCGTTTTCGGCGGTTGAAACTTTTTTCCCGCCGGCGGCTTTGTATAAGGCGATAAATAAAACAGACTTATACTATTCCCCGTATTTCAATATTCCGGCTCGTGTTGATATTCCCGTTTATGCGACCATACACGATATTATTTTCCCCGATATGCCGGAACTTTGCTCACGCGCCGGTCTTGCGGCGCGTATGTGGTTTTATCGCCGCGCGTTTAAGCTGTCGGAAAAAGTGTTTACAGTTTCACAGTTTTCAAAAGACCGGATTGAGCATTATTTGGGAAACACAAAACCTGTAATCGTTACTTACAGCGCCGCTAAATATCCGCGCCGTTATAATTTAGGCTTATACGCTGAAAAGCAATGGGGTAAGATTTTGGACAAACCGTATATTTTGTTTGTTGGGAATATAAAAAAACATAAAGGACTTTTCTGCCTGCTGGAAGCGTTTTTCGAGGCGCGTAAGCAGGGTCTTAATTATAAATTGATAATAGCGGGCGAAAAAAACAACTTCCGCACTTCTGACGGCGGCGCGCTGGAAAAGCTTATTGAACAAAACGGCGAATATGTTTTGTTCACAGGGCTGGTTTCTGACAATGAATTAGAAATTTTGTTTGAAAAAGCGGCGTTGCTTGTACAACCTTCTTTGTACGAAGGTTTCGGACTGCCTCCCCTAGAGGCGCTTGTACGCGGTACGCCGGCGCTTATTTCTGATATAGCCGTATTCAAAGAGGTATACAAGTCATACCCTGTAATGTATTTTCGCGCCGGCTCCAGCGCCTGTCTTAAAGACAAACTGCTGGAACTGCTGCGCCGCGGAGCGCCGCCGCGCATAATCCTTTCCGGCGATGTAAAATCAACATATACATTTGAAAAAACCGCCCGAACAATAATGCAGGGATTGGCTCAACGCGCTTTGGCGCGTTGAGCTTCGGAGTTTCGCGTAGCGAAACTCCACGCCCTCGTGTTGCGGGGGACTCGCCGGGCCGGGCGCGCCGCCCACCCCCACGCCCGGGGTGTGGGGGGCCGGGTTGGGGGGGGGGGGGGGGGGGGGGATTGGAGCCCGCATTGATTACGAGGAAGATACTGTGATAAAAGAGAAACCTCCGTATTACCACCATTACGGAAAAGGCCGCTGATTATTTAGCAAAAATCGTGGAAACCGCAACCCGCCTTGAGTTTGGAACGAATTTTAAGCGCGATATAAAACTCCATAGGGAAAACCGCGTGCTTACAATTCATTCATCATTTGCAATTGAGGGCAACTCACTTTCAATAGGTGAAGTAACCGCCATAATTGAAGGGAAATTAGTCGCGGGACGACAGGAAGAAATCAAGTAAGTAAAGAACGCTTATGAAGCCTACGACAAGATTATGACATTTGACTCCTATGCCATAAACGACTTCCTGAAAGCGCACAATCTGATGACTCATGGACTCGTCAAAGAATCCGGCAAATTCCGCAGCGGAGCTGCCGGCGTTTTTATAGAATTTACGCTTTAGGCAATTTTTGACATCATTGCGGTTCAGGATAGACACAAAGACAGGCGCGAAGATAGACACCAAGTCGATTTAAGCGACACACAGCTTGCCGTACTGAAAGCTATCGGAAACAAAACACTGTCGCGCAAGGAGATTTTTGCCGCAATCCAAATGAACAGCGATTTACGCTCTTTCAAACGCCATATTGATCCACTATTGGTTGAGGGTTTAATTGAAATGACCGTCCCCGACAAGCCGAATAGCAAGCTGCAAAAGTATCGGCTGACCGGTAAGGGGAAAAAGCACATCTGAAAATCCTGAAGCAAATATAAAAACAGCTCATTTCCAGCAGATATAGCTACGGAGTTCGCATAGCGAAACTCCAAGGCTTTCGTTGTGGGGGACTCGCGGGATTATAGCGCGGAGCGCATAGAAACCCGCTGGCGGGTTTTATCATATCGGAACGCTTCAAAGGGAGTGCTTGGATTATCACTACGAGCCTTTGAACGTAAAGAAGCTTTCAGAGATTACAGACGCTTGGCTGGATAAATATCATTTCTACCGTCCGCATGAGGCGCTTGGTTTCTTGACGCCGCGCCATCAAGATGGCGCGCCATCTTTGATGGCGGCTCAGTTTTCCGCCAAAGTTGGAGTATCCATTCCAACTTTGGCGGGTGTGTCCTATTCATAGTGAGTACGGACACTTACTATATAGCGCGGTAAGGAAGAACCCGTGATAAATTATGTATGTGAAATAACCGGAGTTTTTTTATAACCGGTTCCGCTATCTCATGCCTTCCTGCTTATCAACATTTACTTTACCGGAACTGCCCGGCTTATGATTTGGGCAGAGCAGGATATAACGCTTCTAAACCGGCAATATCCCCGGCGGATAGGTGCTCCCTTTGGCCTATCTCGGCACTCTGATTGGGTGTTATTGTCGGATATTTCTTGTCCTTCGCGAAGGCATAGGCGCCGTAATGCATAATTGAACCATAATCATAATCGCCGGAATCCCGCCCTTCCGTTTTAGTTATATCAAAATTAGCAAGCGCCTCCGGACGAATATTGGCAGTGTCGATTATAATATAACCATCCCGATCTTTTCTGCTATGTTCGTGCCAAAGCCCGGCGGCATGGCATACCTCGTGTATTACATTACCGTAGACAGCCCTCTCCGAGATATTGACCGGCTGACTGCCGCCCCGCATCCCGACATAGGAACTGCATCCTGTCGATTTATAAAAACAAATATAGTTTTTATCTTTACCGGTACGCTCTCTTATTTTCATAGGTGTTTTTGAATTGGTGAATTTTATTAGCGCGGCCAAAATTAAATTAAGAATTAGCGGGTTATCCCGCACGGAATTATCAAGATCATAAACAATCTGGTTATCCGGCCATGTTTTACCCGATGCCGTTACGATATTGCTTGTCAACCTTTTCCGCTCTCCAATATCATTGGTCGAATTAACCATTTCGGTTAATTCTGTCATTTGAGCTGCCGTACCGAGAATAATATCCCCCTGGTAAACGGCAAGCCTGTTAATTTCCGTATATTCAACCGGAACCAATTCTTCGGTATAGAGATAAAGATAGCCTTTTTTTACTACACCTTTTTTCATTTTGGCACTGAAAACTTCATTCCGATCCATGTGTATCCCTCCTGAGATTTAATGGTTGTCCGCAAACCATCCGGCTTTACGGATATAAAAATAAGCCCGGCGCCGCTATTCTTCCGGTGCCGGACCACGATAAAGGTTTTACTACTTTATCTGAGAACGAATCAGATCATTCTGCGCCCTGAGAAGGGAAGTTTTACCGACAGTCCATGTATTATCCTCGTTTAAGGTCACCCCTATGTCATATACATTGGTCGGAAAGTCTATCTCCTGGACAACGGTCATGGCGTTGAGATCCAGTACTTCACCTTCAACAAAGGAACCGAAGGCGATCCAATACTTGATCTTCGGAATAAAGGTATATCCCAGATTCGGCCCAACAGAAGTAACCAGGGCGGGGGACCCTCCGAGCGCGATACCGGCAGATACATCATAACTGGGAATATTACCGCCGGTATAGATTCCCAGAGTTCCGGCGGGAGGCTGCTTGTCAGCGGGGGCGTTCTCAGTGAACTGATAAGCGCCATTGGCCACATCAAGAAATACCTTGGACAATGCGGGTTTTTGGGGATTCGCGGGAAAATCCTGCGAGGCGCGGAACCGCACTCCCGGGTTAAGTTTGCCGGTTTGGCACCAGACAAAGCTGTAATCAAGATCCCACTCAAACGTAAGGATAGTCTTCGGGTTCGCCGCTTTAGTGAACCATGCGAGACTCTGAAGGTTAAGCTGGACCACTTTCGGATCCGGACAAGTGGTGTATACGCAGAAAACACCCGGCTGGATAGCCTTGCTCGTAACACTTAACGAATACTTAGTTGCCATAAAAAACTCCTTGGCATAAAAATATAAGCCGTTCAGAACGGCCTGATATAAACATATTATCATCCCCTACTCTATATGTCAAGAGTTTTTCGCAAAAAAAATAAAAAAATAAAAAAAATTACTCCAGCGCGCCTTATCCCCGGGTTGGTACACGCAAACGGTGGTATATTAAACCCTCAAGAGGAAATCCCGCCATATTTCATGCAGGGCATAGCGTAAGGCTGCCTGCAGGTGGTAAAAGAACTCGTCCCGCCGGCTGGATAACCCGCGAGCTTTTTGGTAGTCCTCGTCACACAGATC
>JAIRZA010000145.1 GCA_031267475.1 Spirochaetaceae bacterium
CTCACGGACAAATTGATAAACAGCATCCTTTTCCGAATCTTCACTCCAAATGCAATGTTGAATCAAAAAGCAGTCCATCAAATCAACTTCGGAACGGTCGTTCAAAAATGCGGATGTGCGGAGCAGGCGGACGATTTTTCGCCAGCGGCGGTCGGATATATAGATTTGCTTTTCCTTGTTATCGTCTTTTTGATTGTAATAGGCAATACGTTTTCTGATAACATGAATCACCTGGAATACGTTTTCCGGGATGATGATTTGTTTGACGGCCCCGCCCCATTCTTTATATTCTTCATTGGTTATCTTGCCTTCTCCGGCGACTGGATCCTCGCCGGACAACAAATCTTCCGATATCATCTTATCAAAATTATCTTCATCTTCTATGCCCCCGACCACGAAGCGCACCAGAAACCGATCCCACAGCGCTTCAAGCCCAGCGTTTTTTGCCGGGAGTTCGTTGGACGCGGAGATAATCGCCTTCAAAGGGATGTCTATTTCCTCGTAGCCATTGCGGAATTTCTTTTCGTTGAGGACGGTCAGAAGGGTGTTTTGTATGGGCGGCCCCGCTTTCCATATCTCATCAAGAAAGGACACCGTAGCGGAAGGAAGGTAATTTTTGATAACCCGTTCGTACCGGTCATTATTCTTGAGTTTTGAGATAGACACCGGCCCGAAAATCTCGTCCGGATTACTGAAACGGTTCATCAGGTATTCAAAGGCGCTGCCGTCTTTATACGCATATTTGAGCCGTCGGGCAACAAGGCTTTTTGCCGTGCCGGGCGGCCCCAGCAAAAAAATGCTTTCTCCGGCGATGGAGGAGAGCAGAGCCAGCGCCATCACTTCTTCTTTTTCATAAATGCCTTTGTTCAAAGCCGCGAGCAGGTTTTTTATTCTTTCTTTTACTGCCATACGGAGAGTATATCGCGGATTGACAAGGACAGACAACGGGTTTTACCGCTATTATCATGGTATCGGTGTTCGTTTTAGTTCAGATAAAAACGATTGCCCGCTGGCGGGAAAGGGGAAAAAAAATTAGAATGAGCGTATGGGAGCTAATGTAGATCGTGCGGCGCTGATACGGCGGGCGTCATTGATAGCGCTGCTTGGAAACCTAGTGTTGGCGGCGGCTAAGATAAGCGTGGGCTTAATCGCGGACAGCTTTGCGGTGATAGGCGACGGGGTTGATACTTCTGTAGACGTGCTAATAGCGGTAGTGCAGTTATTCATAGCCGGAATCGCGACTCGACCCGCCGATGCTGAACATCCGTGGGGACACGGCAGAGCGGAAACAATAGGAACGGCGGGTATATCTTTTCTGTTGTTTTTTGCGGGATTCCAGCTAATAGCACATTCCGCCGGAGAACTATTCAGCAATACAGAACGCGCCGCGCCTCAAAACATAGCAATTGTAATAACGTTAATATCCATAGCCGGGAAACTTTTACTTGCGCTTAACCAGTATCAGCTTGGCAAGAAATCGAACTCCAAACTACTAATCGCTAACGCGAAAAATATGACTGCCGACATAGTGATTTCGGCCGGTGTGCTTGCGGGACTTCTCTGTTCAAAGCTATTTAAAATCGGGAGCATAGACTCCATCGCGGCTATACTTATCGGCGTCTGGGTCATGCGTACAGCTATAAACATTTTTATAGGAGTAAACGCGGAATTAATGGACGGCGGCGCGTTGAAAGAACAATACAAGTCGGTTTTCGAAGCAGTTCATTCTGTCCAAGGCGCGGGAAATCCTCATCGTACGCGCATCCGGCAAATAGCCGGCTATCTTGACATCGACATTGATATTGAAGTAGACGGACAGCTAAGTCTTCAAGCGGCTCATAGCATAGCGACGCAGGTTGAAAACGCAATTAGAGTCCGCCTTGAAAATATCTTTGACATAATGATACACGTAGAGCCGGCGGGGGACTCCTCCAGCATGGGAAACGAAGCGTACGGGCTTTCCGAAAAGAATGTGGAAGAGGACAATGAAACCGGAAGGTCGTAACATAAAATTAACAATCGCGTACGACGGCACAGATTTTTCAGGATGGCAGCGGCAGGCTAACGCCAGAAGTGTTCAAGCCGTTATAGAAGACGCGCTGCTAAAAATACACAAGGAGCATACAACACTGAACGCCGCCGGACGGACAGACGCGGGTGTTCACGCGGCGGGGCAAACCGCTAACTTCTACAGTCCCATTAAGCGAATGAGCGCTCAGAGCTACGTCCCCGCGCTGAACCGTATCCTGCCGTGCGATGCGCGTATACTGAGCGCGGAGGAAGCGCCGGAAAATTTTCACGCCCGCTTTGACGCTGTTCTGCGCCGCTACCGCTATCATTTCATCTGCGGCAGGCAGGCGCTTCCGCACGAAAGACGCTATGCGCTGCAATTGTTTCATCATCCTGATATACGTCTTTTGAATGAATACGCCCGTCTGCTTCACGGAGAAATGGACTGTTCATTTTTTGCGTCTCCTTCCGATTCCGTGCTGCAAAAAGGCGGATCCGCGCGCCGGTTCATAAAACAGGCTTATTTTACAGCGTCGGCGGACAATTTGATATTTGAAATAAGCGCAAACGCTTTCCTCTGGAAAATGGCGCGCTCAATCGCGGGAACTTTAATATTTTTCGAGACGCGCCGCCTGTCGCCGGACGCTTTCAAAGAATTATTGTTTTCAGGGGATCACAAAAAAGCCGGCCCCACCGCTCCTCCGCAAGGACTTTTTTTATGGAATGTTGAGTACAAACAGCTAAATACTGTATGCTGATAGAGTGCTGGTAAAAAACAATATTATCTTTGCATACATTTTTCTGGCGCTAAGTTTTCAAGCAGGCGCGGAAGAAGAGAAGAAAGACCTAAAAATCCTTTTGGAGTTCGCGCCGGACGCTATAATACAAAACGAACCTTTCACGCTTAATATACTTGTAAATCACCCCGACCCGGACGAGATATATATGGAGCCGCCGGATTTCCACGGCGCTTTCACTATGGAGCGTATGCGGGTTGAAACTCGCTTTGTTCTTAGCAGCCCGCGTGAAGGCGACAGGTGGACGGATTTTGAATTTCTGCTGACGGCAATCGAGACAGGATCCCAGAGGCTTGATCCGTTTCAAATTACGGTGTTTGAAGAGACTGTCAAGACTAATCCTGTCAATGTATATGTGCGGGAAGAAAAGCTGGATACAAAAATCGCGCTTGCGTGGTTTGGAGAAGGCGGTCGCGGGCGTGTATATCCTGTAAGAATCGGCGATTCGCGTGAAGTTGCGCTGCGTATAACAAATTGGCGGGAAAGCAGTGTTTATCCCGCCATTCCACTGCGTATAGAAGCTCCGCAAAACGCCATAATAGAAGGCGCGGCGCTTTCCAAGAATGACCGCGACGCGGGTATAATTTTGCGGCTTAAAATTATACCGCTGGATGAAAAACCAATAATTATAAACAGGCAAAGCGTTTATTATGAAAAAAATCCGCTGGAAATTCCGGCTTTACAGGTCAATGTACTTCCCGCCGCTGTCAAAGGCGAAAAGGGCGAAGAAAAAAAAGCTGGCGAAACAAGCTACGGCGAGACTGCGTTTATTCAAACAACTTTCACCGCGCAAAAAACTGAGGAAGCTTCCGCGAATCCGTATGTTTCTTTTTCTACGCTGATAAATAATAATAAAAACATTTTTATTTTGTTACGCGAAGGGATTGATGATTGTGTAAATGAAGCGGCGCTGCTTTGGTCGCAAGGTCAATATGCCGCCGCTCTCGCGGCGCTGCGGCGCGGGGAGCGCGTCCTGACGGCGGGATACGCGGTTAGAACGGCGCGTATTATCTGCGAAAATATGCTGAAATTGCCGCCCTCCCCCAGAGAGCCTTGGCTGCCGCATCGTCCTCTGTTATTCATTTTTACATTTTCAGCGGCTGTTTTTATTTTTTT
>JAIRZA010000173.1 GCA_031267475.1 Spirochaetaceae bacterium
AACGCGCACTGCCGCGCCGGAGGGTTCCGAAGTAAAAGCGACAAGGCTGCCGCGCCGCGTAATTCCAGGAAATATGAGGAGAAAAAAAAGAATAATTATAATAATGAGTGAATATATAACCGTCACATAAACGCCGGGACGCAGTCCGAAAACCGGCGAAAGTTTTACGTTGTCCTGATCGCCGGTGTTTTTTACGTTGTCTTTACCGGCGGTTCCGGATGCTGTTTTTCTCTGAAACATTTTGTTATTGTATTATAAGGGTTCTCTTATGCCTAGCTGGAACAGAAGCGGCGGGATGATAGCGCGGAGCGCATAGAAGCCCGCTGGCAGGCGGGGAGGAAATCATGCAGACACTTGAAAATTTTTGGTACACCATAGGAAACATAACACCTCTGTTTATAATCGCCGGCGGCTTAATGAGCATCACAGCCGTAATATTTTTCGCAACAACCAAAATAAGCAAACACCACCCGTAC
The DNA here is from genome assembly GCA_031267475.1 of Spirochaetaceae bacterium. Lineage (GTDB taxonomy): Bacteria > Spirochaetota > Spirochaetia > Treponematales > Breznakiellaceae > JAIRMY01. The sequence goes on from JAIRZA010000173.1 coordinate 477, forward strand.
ATAGCGACAATAACGTCAACAATCCTAAGCTGCGCAATAATGACACCCACAACAACCGCGTTCAACCACTACATAGCAATAAAAGATAAAACAAACATAATCAACAAAGAAAACGCCAAAATGGAACAACTAATAGCAAAAAACAAAATAAAAACACTAGAACTAGAAAAACTAGAAAATCAAATCACAATATCAAAACAAACAATAGAAATCGAAACACTAAACGACAACATCAAACTACTAGAAAGCGCGCAAATAAGCGCGCAAAGCTTTGAAAAAATACTAGAACTAGCACTACTACAAACAAACATAAAACAAACACTAGTAAAAAAAAACATAATCAGCCAAACAACACAAGGCTGGGGCATACAAGCCGATTATTATAACAACGAGGCGCTCGTAGTAATCGCCCATAATATCGATGCAAAATTTGGAATCGACCTTAGCACAGTCAAAATAGCCAAACTAGATGAAAACACCGTAAACATAAGCGGAATCACCCCAAAATTCATCGGAGCCCAAAAAAACCTCACAGACACAATAATAAAAGAAATAAGACGAAACAATTACAAAAACGGCGTCATATCCAGCGTAGTCGTCCAAAACGACACAGCATCCCTAAACCTCGCCGACAAAGAAGCAAAAAAATATGAAAACGAATTTCAAATAAAACTAAGCGAAGGCGTCGAACTAGAATTCATGAACGACGCAGTAAATCAACTAGCGCAAAATTTCATCAAAGTAATGCTCGCCCCGCTCTATAGAAACATAAAGTTCGACAACAACGAACACCAAAACGCGCTGCCATTCATGGAATACCTCAAAAAAGAACTACAAGACACACAAGATAAAAAAAACGAACTCCTAGACACCGCGACCGCCCCGCGAACCAATTGATAAAACCCCGCATATAGTTGTAAAATACAAACCATTAAAAGCCCGTTTTAGAATAAAACGAGAAATAAAGCCAGCTTCATAACTTTAAGGAGACAACAAATGAAACATCTTTTCATAAGAAAAATTTCACACGCGACACTAGCCGCCGCGGTCGCGGCAATACTACTAGCATCGTGCTCGTCCGCGCCAAAAGTAACACGAGTAGACAGACAAGCCGATTTAAGCGGCTATTGGAACGATAACGACGTTCAGCAAGTATGCAATGAACTAATACAAAGCTGCGTTGATTCAACCAATGTAGACCGCTTTATAAACATATACGCGCAGAACCATAAAGGCGAATCACCCGCCGCCATAGTCCTGCCCTTCAAAAACGCTTCAAGCGAACACATAGATATGCAAATCGTTTCCAACAGCCTCCGCGCCAGCATACTAAACAGCGGTAAATTAGATTTCGTTGAAAGCGGATCCGCCCGCGAAGCCATAAGAGCCGAACGCGCCGACCAAAGCAACAACAACGCGAGCGAAGAAACAGCCGCCGCAATGGGACAGGAGACAGGAGCCGCCATTGCGTTTACCGGCGAAGTACGCTCAATCGTTGACACGGCGGGCAACGTTTCAACACGAACCTACTATGTCAAAGCAACACTCACGAACATGGAAACCGACAGAATTCTGTGGGAAGGAGAAGACACAGTGCGGAAAAACATAAAACGCTCCCCGTTTAAACTATGAAAAACAGCTTCATAGGCGCGTTTCTTCTACTCCTGTGCGTATCATGCGCTACAAACGGGCGGGTTTACAGCGGCATAGACAACTCTGTACAAATTTCCGACTTTGAAAAAGGCGTTGCACTTATCGATAACGCCCAGAAAAGCAAAAAACCCATATACCCGCCCAAAAACGAGATACTTTTGTATTTGGACAAAGGACTCTTGGAGCATTACGCGGATATGTATCAGGCATCGTCTAATGACCTGGCGCGCGCTGAAAGACTAATAGAAGACGCGGTTACAAAAAGCCTCAGCGAGGGGGCTGCGTCTTACATATTAAACGACAATGTGAAAAGCTATGTTGGCGAAGACTACGAGAACATCTATATCAACGTTTTTAACGCGCTAAACTATTACCACACAGGCAGCATTGACGGCGCCCTCGTTGAAGTACGCAAAACGAACGAAAAACTACGCGCATTATCCAGCGAATACGATAAAATAAATCAAGAAATGAAAAATAAATACAAAAGCGATCTTTCTGGAATAAAGCTGCCTGACGCCAAACCGGTAAATTTTACAAATTCGGCCCTCGCTGATTATCTAGGAGCGCTGTTTTACCGCGCGGACGGCGCTTATGACGACGCTCGTATAAACCTATTGCAGCTTAGAAGCGCGTTTTTGACAGAACCGGGCGTATATTACAACCAAATTCCGCGCGACCTTGTCTTATCAGGCGGCGAAGGCGACGAAACGGCCGAAGAATTACAGATACAAAAGAAAAAGGCCCGTGTTAATCTTGTGTGCTTTACCGGACTTTCACCAATAAAAAAGGAAGAAGTAATACCCTTCATGCTGCCGTTTAAGTACGGCTTGGATTACGCCTATCTGCGCCTTCCGGCGCTGAGCCCGCGCAAGGATACAATCAGCTCAATCGAAATGACAATAGACGGCGGCGGGCGGGTAAAATTAGACCTGCTGGAAGACGTTGGCAAAGCTGTGCAGGAAACATACAAGATGAAATACAACTCGGTTTTGCTAAAGACGCTGATACGCTTGGTAGTCAAATACGCCTCCGTGTATGTTCTCGCCGAAGCCGCCGCGCAGGGAAGCGGGTCTGAATCCGCCGGAACGCTAACGGCTTTAGCCGCGAAAGTCGCTTTCGACGCGACAGAACGCGCCGATACAAGAATGGAGCGATACCTTCCCGCCAAGGCGTGGATAGGGGCGGTCAACATAGAGCCGGGATCGCATACTATCAAAATAAATTACTATTCCGAGGCAAAACTAATAGCCAGCGAAGAGAAGGTAATAAACGCCGCGGAAGGGCGGCTAAATTTAGTGGAGGGAATATGTTTAAAGTAAATATTTTTTTAGCCGCGGGCTTAGCCGTGCTGCTGGGCGGCTGCGCCAGCGCCCCAACAGATATAGACGCGGAAGCCTCAGCCGCCGCTCAGGCGGCTTTGAACGCGATGCAGGGCGGAGAGTCCGCCGCTTTGCCGTCAGCCCTAAACGCGCCTAACGGCGAGCCGGCGTGGATTTCGTCCCCTTACAACGTTTACGATAAAAACGCATACGTTGCCGCCGTAGGCTCCGGCGGCAACAGAGCCGCCGCGGAGCGCGGCGCGTTTGCCGCCTTGACAGCCGTCTTTGGACAGTCGGTGGAGGCTGAATTTTCAAACCTGACGAATTACAGCGAAGCCATACACAACGGCTCTATCGCGGTGTCCGAAAACAACGCGGTGCGGGAAGCCGTCAAGACATCTTCCGCAATGGACAGCCTTATTGGAGCCGAGATTACCGGCGTATGGCAGAACAGCGCGGACAAATACTGGTACGCTGTCGCCGTGCTGGATAAAAAGAAAGCCTCGTCCTTATATTCCGAGCTGATACGCGGAAACATACGCCTGATAGACGAAATTACCACCATACCGGATACAGAAAGCAACAGTTTGGAGGCATTTTCACGCTATCAACTTGCCGCGACAATCGCCGGCGCGAATGAACTATACGGCAACCTTTTGTCCGTGATCGCCGGAGGAACACCCGCCGCCGCTAATTTGCCGCAGATAAGGAACAGCGCTTATTACCACTTGGAGGCGGCGAAAATCGCCCGCGGCATACCCATAGCGGTAAAAGTTACAGGCGATATGCAAAACCGCATAGGAAACGCCTTTGCCGTCTCGTTAGGCAGAATCGGGTTTAAGAGCGGCGGAAACAACAACCGCTACATATTGAGCGCCGAGGTAAGCTTAACAGACGCTAATCTTTCGGGTAATCAGTTTCAGTTTTGCCGCTATAATGTGGACGCGTATTTAATTGATACCGCGAACGGCGGCAGACTCGCGCCGTATAACATCAGCGGGCGCGAAGGACATACGGCTATGAGCGAGGCGGAGCTTCGCGCTGTAAACGCCGCGGTAAAGAAGATAGACGCGGAGTACGAAAATGTTTTTGACAACTTTTTTTCAAGTAATTTGCTTAGACAATAAATGAAGCCGTTCAGAGACTTTGTAGTATGCTGGGGGGGGGGGGGATGTCCGGGAAGCATACGGCTTGCTAGACAGCCCCCTGCATTTGCCGCGCCGTTTGAATTATCCGGTAATGGTCAAAACAATTCTTTTTGTTGGGCGCTTCTTTCCGCTTTTTTCATGACTTCTAAACTTAAAGGCAAATTCAATCGCGCGCCGGATAGTATTTCTTTAATCGATACAATGCTTATTTTATCATATTCTGTTCCCAGAAAACTGTGCGTAAATTTCCCGTAGGTCTTCGCTTCCTTAAGCAGATTGGGGGCATCATACAGGGTGATTAACACACCACAAGCGGCTTTTTCTCTTTCAACAGTACCATATAAATCACGTACAAAATGAGGAATCATAGTGATATTTGATTTAACGCTAAAAATAACTTTCTTTATCAACGCTTCTCCAGCAGGACTGCCGTCAACAAAATACGCAATGCCGTCAATACCCCTGTCCCCGCCTTTTTTAGCATTTATCGCGGCCTTATTATTTGAATATAGCAACACCGACCATTTTTCAAATTCTTTTCTTGTTTTATCGTTTGGGTTGTCAGCCAAACTTACCGCTGAATTAAAATCACGCGGCGCTCCGTTAAGTTCAATATTTTCCAGTATTTTTTCACCAAAGGAGCCGGCCAATCTTCGTAAAATTAAACTGATACTATGGTATGTTATGTCGATGCCTATCCAATTACGCCCGGTATCCTGCGCTACAGATACCGTCGTTCCACAACCACAATATGCGTCAAGGACCAAATCGCCTTCATTTGTGCATGACTTTATAATACGGCGTAAAAGCCCTTCTGGTTTTTGCGTAGGATAACCGAGTCTTTCTTTGTCTTTAGGTGAAAGCCACCTGACATCCTCGTCTATGCCGTGTGTGGTTCCAAAAACAGTTTTACCGGTATATGGTTGAAACGCCCATATATCAGAGACCGGCTGCCCGTCATTCTGATATATCTTGTGTTCATATATTGGCCAAGCTTGCCCTTCAATTATTTTTATATATCCTTTTTCGTAAAAATATTCTAGTTTCTCCAAAACATTTAATGCGGAAAGGTCGTCATCAATATCGTCTAATAAAGCCCCGGGAATAGCCCAATGGCGGCCTTTTTGTGTAGGATCAAAACCACGCCACGGTTTGCCGGAATCGCCGTTTCTTGTGCCGGAACCGGTGAGTACATTACCGTAATAATTTGTCCGGTAACTATTATTTTCTTTTATAAAATACTCGTCTACATGACCGAGCATATAAGGACGCTTCGGATTGTTCCATGTAAAATTTGAAGTCTTTGAATAAAATAAAATAATATCATGAATAGGCCCAAATCGTTTTATTTTATTATGCGCCCCTGTTCTTCTCCAAACGATCTCATTCTGAAATTGGCCTTTTCGGGAACAAAATATACTATCACAAATTATTTTTAAATAATGACTGGCGGTTGGATCACAATGTAAAAAGAATGTCCCATCGAAAGTTAATATACGGTAAACTTCCTGTATCCTTTGTGTAAGGTTGACCAAATAGGACAACAGTGTTCCTTTTTTTAAAACATTCTCAAGTCCAATGATGAGTTCAACGGTTTGGCTGGAATAGCCGCCGGCGGCATTCGTTTTTATTTCCGTCAAAGAATATTCGGCAGAATCATCCCAAGTCCATGTGTCAACAAATGCCTGAGTCTGGGCAAAATCTTCTTCACCAATATTATTATAAATTAAATTATAATTTCGTTTTGAATTAAAAGGCGGGTCAATATAACATAATTTTACTGAGTCATCCTTGATATATTTTCTTAAAACGTCTATGTTGTCTCCGTAATACAAGCTATTCATATAAAAGGTATCTCTCCCGCCAATTCTTAAGGTAGAGTTGTTTAACAAATTTCATTTGTTTAACAATTTCAGTTGTTAAACAACTTCCGCTAAGAAAAGCGATTTTGCCGGATTTTAATCCGCGGCTTTAGCCTAAAAAATCGCAAGACTTGTTTAATAACTAACAAGGAATCGAAGGTTCGCGTTATTAAACAAGTCCAGTGTATAAACTTGATTAAAGTTTGTAAATAAGGAAGCGGAATAGGATTTTTTTCTTGAAAAGTGAAAAAGTCTACTTTCCTTCATAGGCGTCACAATTTAGATGAAATATAATATAGTGCCATGTGAGGCTGTTCCAAAACTTCAGTTCTTGGAACAGCAACCTATAAAAACCGCAGTTTTGTAGCCCGTAGGGCGAAAAACTGCAAGAGCCTGTTCCAAAATAACCGATTTTGGAACAGGCTCATGTTTCAAAAAAAAATCAGATTGACCGGAGCCGCCGCGTATCAGCAAACCTTGCCGCGCCCGGAGGCAGTTCAAGGCCGGTATCTTGCAAAAATACCTCGTCCAGCAACAGACCCGGAACAGGGGACGCGGCGGCGATTCTGCCGTTGCGCAAAAATATGACACGATCAGCGACTTCCAGCGCCATATCAAGATCATGCGTCGCTATAATTTTTGTACGCGGTATTTTTTTTAACAAAGCTATCAGATTTTTTCTTGCCCGCGGATCCAAGGCGGCGGTAGGCTCGTCCAGCAAAAGTATATCCGGCTTCATGATTAAAACAGCGGCAAGAGCAGCCCGCTGTTTTTCGCCGCCCGAAAGTTTATACGGGGCGCGTTCCGCAAGATAGGCGGCGTCCACCGATTCGAGCGCTTCTATCGCGAGAGCCTTCGCGGTTTCGCAGTCCATCCCTTTCTCCATCACGCCAAAAGCCACATCCTCCCAAACGGAGGGCATGAAAAGCTGATCTTCCGGATCTTGAAAAACAATACCGCTTACGCGCCCCTTTCCATCATTTTTTTGCCTAACGCCGTCAATTATTATCGAACCCAGCGAAGGCTTTACACAACCCGCTATAATTTGCAGCAAGGTTGATTTCCCCGACCCATTCGCGCCCGCGATACAGATACACTCGCCTTGCGATACCGAAAGATTTATCTTGTCCAGCGACACTATCGTATTATCGTATACGCATGATATGTTTTCTAAAATTAATTTTTCCATAATAAATAGAGTTATGCGGAAATACCGCAAGCCTATTGTAGAATCATAAACGATGAAATAACAACACACAATGTTAGAAACACCGTATCGCGCGTTCTCCACTTAAAGACGCGGGTTATAGGAAAAGCGCCGTTAAACCCCCTGGAAATCATTGCCAAAGACACCCGCCGCGAGCGAAACACAGCCGCCGTCATTGTCGAGGCAAATACAGCCGCAAACGAGCGCCACATATAAAACGTCCCGTTTTCAGGACTGCGCAGGCGCATCGACACTAAGGCGGTGGAAAGCCGCCCGCTCATCAAAAAAATATAGCGGTATGTTAATATAAAAAGCGATATAAGTTTTTCTGGTATTTTTAATTTTGCCATTGACGACGCCAATTCGCTTATACTCATCGGAATTATAAGGCTCATATATACAAGCGCGGCGGCGTTTAGCCGCAATGTATAAAAAACAGCGCTCCGCGGACTAAGGCCAAACAGCGTGGAAATCCAAACCGCCAGCATGAGCGTGTTTACAGCAAGCAAGCGCAGCGCCGTTACTCGCAATTCACGCGATAACAGCAGCAGACAGCAAACCGCCATGGTTGACAAGGCGGTCAGACTCGTCGTGTATACCGCCGCTGTCAATAACAGCGCCGCGGAAATAAAACGGCAGCGCCCGTCAATTGAACGTAAAAAATCTTTTTTGTACTCAAGTTTATCAAGATACATATTGAGGAAGCATTTTTGACAAGAAGGCGGTAATGAAGGCTGAAATGAGCCCCTCCACCACAGCCAGCGGTAAATTGGCGGCAAACAGCAGCGCCGCCGCCGCCCGTAAATCCGCGTCTGAAAAAAAGAGCGCGGCGCATACAAGCGCTGTTCCCGCGACAACCGCAATAAAACCCGCCGCAAAAGCGGGAAGCGCCCTGAATTTTGGCGGGACGCGGGGCAATAAAACGCGATATACCCCGCCGCCGGCCAGCGCCGCCGCCGCCATAACCGTTGTGTTCACGCCTAGCGAAAGCAAGCCTCCAAATTGAAACAGAAAGCCCTGCAACAACAGCGCGATAAACAATGCGGGCGCGGCGCTCCAGCCGAGCAGTATTCCGGCAAGGCCGAGCAGTGTTAGATGAATGCTGGATGGTCCGAGCGGTATATGGACCAGAGAGGCCAAAAACAAAGCCGCCGAAACCAGAGCGGTTTCCGGGAGTTTTTCCACCGGAGTTTTTTTAAGCCCCGCCGCCAGTCCGCCCGCAGCCAATGCCCAGCCTGCCGCGAGAACGGGCGGCGACAAAACGCCTTCACTTATGTGCATCGCCGCCTCCGCTTCCTACCGCAGTCTTAAGTCTGCCGCGCGCGGCGATAAGCCAGAAGCCGAAAATATTCGCCAGCAAACTGAGTCCCAGTACGATATTGAATATTAAGGGAATACGGCTTGCGGCAAGTTTATTTTCATCTTCAGCACTCGCAACAGTGTCTTCAAGGCCGGCGGCGATGCTGATTGAGCCTTTATGACCCATGCCGTCTTCCATATCAACGCGCCATTCGCCCGTCTCGTCAGGCACAAAACAGAAAATACCATTCCTGTCCGTTATTGAAACAAGAGATTCCACGTTTTTGTCGCGTGTAGACGGCGGGTATATTTTGATTTTCGCAAAAGAGACTGGCTCGCCCGTACTGTATTTGAAATACACGGTACGGACGGGCTTGTCTTCGGCGTTTAGTTCGTAAACCTCAACGCCGTGTCCAAAAATATACACCGGAAAAACCATTCCAAACGCCAGCGCGAACACTGGAAAAGCACGGTTTCCTCTCAGTTTACGCCTCATTTTACGCAGAAAATTGCGATTGCGGAGATGTTGTCCTCGTCCGTGTCAGGATAAGAAGACGGTCGGGTGTCGCTTGCTCTGATAATCCAGACTCCGCCATGATCGATTTTGAAGCTGACTTCGCCGTTCATGTCTGTTTTTTCACTCTGAGCGTAGGTGTCGGGCGATTTGTAGTTGTAATAATCGTAAGTGGCTGATACTTGCATATTTGAAACGGGCTGCCCTTTGTACAGAATCTTGAATTTCGCCTTCGAGAACGCTCCCTTTTTTATCTTTGCCGGGTTTGTAACGGGGATTATTTCAAGTTCATGCCCCAAGGGTGTGGAAAAGCTCGAATCGTTCACGGCCGGATTCAGGTAAAATTTTGAGTATTTCGCAAAATACCGTGTCAGCGATATTGTTTTGTCCGGCATGGCGGCGGCGACTTCCGCTTTCGAGCCGTCCGCGTAGCCGCCGTCTGTGAAACGGCAATAGAAGCCGCCTTTCCGGTTGCCGGCTATGATTGTTGGAATGTCGTCGGTCAGTGTGTAGTTTGTCTCGTACCAGAGTCTGTCCGCGTTTTTTGCCAGCGGAAGCTCGCCGCCGGTTTTTTTCCCGTTTTTATAAACAAGGACTTCGTTCACTTCGACTGGTTCTAGTTCTTCGCCTACGGTAAAATAATGTGTGGAAAGGGCGTTAATTTTTACGACATCGCCGCTTTTGTAATCTTTTACTTCGTCAGGGATTACATAGAATTCATGGGCGGACAGTGGGAACGCAAACAAAACACATACGGTCAACGCAACTAACAGAGATTTTTTCATGACTCTCTCCTAAAAAATAGAAAAATAGGTTTTCATACAGAAAACCGTTTTTAGAGGGAGTTCATCTCCATTTCCAGCGTCTTTTCACAAACCCGCCAGTATAGCTTCATGCTATATGGTTTAGTCAAACACGGATAGTGTTTTTTGTCAATGGGCTTGTTCAACCGGCAGCTGTTTTTAGCCGCCGGTTGGCGGGGTGCTGTCGCTGGCGGCGTAGCTGGGTATGGTCAGCCGCCGAGGTAGGCCTCGATTATCGCGGGGTCTTTTATTAGGCTGTCTGCTTTTCCGGTTTTCTTTACGCTGCCTGTCTCAAGGATGTATCCGCGATCCGCAATTTCGAGCGCTTTATATGCGTTTTGCTCAACAAGTAGAATCGTCGCGCCGTTTTCATTGATTCGGCGAATGACCGCGAAAATTTCATCAACCAGCATGGGGGCTAGTCCCATGCTGGGTTCGTCCAGTAATAGTAGTTTTGGGGCGGACATGAGGGCGCGTCCCATTGCCAGCATCTGCTGTTCGCCGCCGGAAAGTGTGCCGGCCGCCTGATGGACGCGCTCTTTAAGGCGCGGGAATGTGTCGAATACTGTGTCCATGTCGCGTTTTATTTCGATTTTGTCTGTGCGTGTATAGGCGCCCATTTCTAAATTTTCTTTTACTGTGAGGTTGGAAAATACCCGCCGGCCTTCCGGGACTTGTACAAGTCCCGCTTTGACTATGGTGTCCGGTTTTGCTTGTGTAATGTCGCTGCCTTCAAGTAATACTTGTCCGTCTGTCTTTTTTATGAGTCCGGATACGCTGTGCAGTGTTGTTGTTTTACCGGCGCCGTTCGCGCCTATTAAACAGATTATTTCGCCTTGTTCTACTTCAAACGAGATGTTTTTCAATGCGTTGATTGATCCGTAATAAACGGCTAGGTTCTTTACTGAAAGCATATATTTTTCCCTGAAATTAAATGGCGGCTGTCTCTGCGTCGCCGAAATACGCCTTGATTACGTCCGGGTTGCGTCTTACTTCGCTTGGTAATCCGTTGGCTATCATTCTTCCGTAATCTAATACTATTAGTCGTTCGCATATTCCCATTACAAAATGCATATCGTGCTCTATTAATAAAATGGTAAGGTGAAAATCGTGTCGTATTATGTGTATTAGCCGCATTAATTCTTCTGTTTCCTGCGGATTCATTCCGGCGGCTGGTTCGTCTAGTAAGAGCAGCGACGGGTTGGAGGCCAGCGCCCGCGCTATTTCTAGTTTGCGTTGGTCGCCGTAGGGTAGGTTTTTCGCAAGTGTGTCTTTTTTGTTTTCAATTTTGAATAGCGCAAGGAGTCTGGATGTTTTTTCTGTCATCATTTTTTCATCCCGGTAAAAGCGCGGCAGGCGAAACAGGGCGTCGACGGCGTTCGATATGCGTTGTCCGTGCATTGCTATTCTTACGTTGTCTTCTACGCTTAGGTTTCCGAAGAGTCTGATGTTTTGAAAGGTTCTCGCTATGCCGATGTGGTTGAGGTTTGCTGGTGTGAGGTTTCCGAGTTTATGGGTGTGGTTTGTCTTGTCCCAAAAGGTTATTTCGCCGTAGGTTGGTGTGTATACTCCGGATAGGATGTTGAATAGTGTTGTCTTTCCGGCGCCGTTTGGTCCAATTAATCCTGCTAGTTCGCCTCGCGCGACTTCGCACGAAAAATCGCTTACTGCGCGTAATCCTCCGAATACGATAGAAACGTTTTCAATTTTCATCAATACATCATGGCGCGACATAATTACTACCTAATCTTATATGCTACTGTATTTTACCAAACCCCGCCAGCCCGCCAGCGGGTTTCTATGCGCTCCGCGCTGGCAGTCAGTAAGCCGTCTTCGCTTTGCGCCTTCACTTCGATAAAGGCATTGGCATACGCGGCTGCCAGCGAATTCCCACAACAAAGGCGTGGAGTTTCGCCGTGCGAAACTCCTAAAGCAAAATGCGCAGCATTTTGCTACGCAACTGCCAGCCCTTCGCAACACGAGGGGGCGTGGAGTTTCGCTCCGCGAAACTCCGAAGCTCAACGCGCCAGCGTTGAGCCAATTGCCTATTCTACGAGGATTAGTTATACTGTCATTAATCTTTATCGAGGAGATATTTTATGAAAAAGACACTAAAAATTTC
>JAIRZA010000178.1 GCA_031267475.1 Spirochaetaceae bacterium
TATACTCCGAAAGACAAGGCGTTCAATGAACGTTTTCATCGAGCGCTTTATCGGGACGTTTCAAAGGGAGTGCTTGGATTATCACTACGAGCCTTTGAACGCGGCGGAGCTTTCAGAGATTACCGACGCTTGGCTGGATAAATATCATTTCTACCGTCCGCATGAGGCGCCCGGTTTTTTGACGCCGCGCCATCTTCGATGGCGCGGCGTCTTTGATGGCGGCTCAGTTTTCCGCCGCTGTTGGAGTATCCATTCCAACTTTGGCGGGTGTGTCCTATTCATAGCGCGTACGGACAATCCGTTGACGAAGCCGCGCATAACCGCTAAAATGGGCTTCATGAACATATCAACATACACGGTAAAACCGAAATTACCCGCTTCACTAAAGCCTTTAGAGGAAATAGCCCGCAATCTTTGGCTCTCATGGAATTATGACGCGGTTCAGCTTTTTATAAGACTGGATGATAAAGTATGGACCGAGACGCAGCAGAGCCCAATGAAGACACTGGGCAAAGTCAGTCAGGCGCGTCTTGTGGAAATCGCTAAAGACGATTCTTTTCTGGCGGCTCTCAACGTTGTATATGAACGGTTTCTAACATACAAAAAGCGTGAAACATGGTACAAGGGACAGCGCCGGGACGCCGTAGGCTACTTTTCAATGGAATACGGCATGGATGTTTCTCTGCCCATATATTCCGGCGGACTCGGCATCCTATCCGGGGACCACATGAAAACCTCGTCAGACCTGGGACTGCCCCTCGTTGGAATGGGACTTCTTTACAGGCAGGGATATTTCCAGCAATACCTCAACGCGGACGGTTTTCAGCAAGAAAGCTACCCCGAAAACGACTGGTATAATATGCCCGTGGAGCTTAAAACCGGCAGAGACGGAAAACCCATAATGATTTCCGTTGATCTGGCGGGGCGGCAGGCTTCCGCCCAGATTTGGGAAGTGCGCGTAGGGCGCAGCTTCCTCTATCTTCTTGATACGAACATCGAGGAGAACCCGCCTGACTTCAGGATTATAACTTCCGCGCTGTACGGCGGCAATAAGGAAACCCGTATACAACAGGAAATTCTGCTCGGCATAGGCGGCTACCGCGCTTTCCGCGCTCTGGGTATAAACCCCGCCGTAACCCACATGAACGAAGGACACGCCGCGTTCTTAACCCTTGAACGCCTTAGAGAACTAATAACGGAAAAAGGCTTTTCGTTTGACGAAGCAAGAGAGGCTATTTGGCCTACGAACATTTTTACAACGCACACTCCGGTACCAGCCGGCAACGAGCGCTTCGATGTAGCCCTTTTGGAAAAATATATGCGCCCGTGGACGGATATACTTGGAATATCGTGGGACGCCTTCCTTGGATTTGGCCGCGAGCATCCAGAGGATAAAAGCGAAGCATTCTGCATGACTGTGCTGGCGCTCAAATTTTCGGCTTACGCCAACGGCGTTTCAGCCCTGCACGGAGTTGTTTCACGGGAGATGTGGAAAGGACTTTGGCCCGGACTGCCTATCAACGAAGTGCCGATAGACCATGTTACAAACGGCGTTCACCCCAAAACATGGATTACCAGCGGCATGAGCACACTGCTGGATCGTTATCTCGGCCCCAATTTTGAAGAGAAACCTTCCGACCTCTCTGTTTGGAACCGCATGGGGCGCATTTCTGACGAAGAGCTTTGGCGCACCCACGAGCGGAGGCGCGAGCAGCTTGTCCGTTTTGTCCGCGTCCGCCTCAAAGAATGTTACAAACGGTCCGGCGCTAACGAGCGGCATATAAGTCAGGCTGAAGACGCGCTTTCGCCGTACGCGCTGACACTGTGCTTCGCCCGGCGCTTTGCTACGTATAAACGCGGCAACTTGTTGCTCCGCGATCCGGAGCGTATGCTGCGGTTGCTGCGCGACAACGACCGCCCCATACAGCTTATTTTCGCCGGGAAAGCTCACCCGCACGACATCCCCGGCAAGGAACTGATAAAAAATATTATCCATTTCGCGGAACAAAATGATGTTACAAGCCGTATTGTATTTGTTGAAAACTACGACATGACGGTTGCGCATTATCTTACATCGGGCGGAGATGTGTGGCTCAATACACCGCGCCGCCCCATGGAGGCAAGCGGTACAAGCGGCATGAAGGCGGCTATGAACGGCGTTCTCAATTGCTCCATTCTTGACGGATGGTGGGATGAGGCTTACAACCCGAATGTGGGCTGGGCTATCGGGCACGGTGAATCTTACGCCGATGAATCTTTGCAAGACGACATCGAGAGCAAGGCGCTGTACGATCTTTTAGAGCGGGATATCATTCCTCTGTTCTATCAGCGCGGGCGCGACAGCCTGCCGCGGGAATGGATAAAGATGATGAAAACTTCAATGCAGGAAATCGGTCCTTCCATGTCAAGCCATCGTATGCTGCTGGATTACTCCAACAAGTTTTATTTTCCCGCGCTTAAAAGCTATCAACGCATCATCAAGACCGATTACTCTGAGTCTAAGGCGCTGGCGGCGTATTTTGCAAGACTGAGCGATTCTTGGGAAAAAATAAAGATCGGCAGTATAAGCTCAACCGTGAAACCCGTTATGCAGCGCGGCGATTTTATCGTGATAAGCGCATACATAGAACTTGGCGAGCTTAGACCTGACGAGATTCAGGTAGAGCTTTATTTCGGCGCTATATCATCACGCGAGAAAAATATAGAGGACGCGCGCTGCTGCGAGATGAAAAGCGCCGAGAAAGAAGGCAACGGCTACAGGTACCAAGTACGCATCGAATGTACTGATACAGGTATGCAGGGATACACAGTCCGCATTATGCCTAAACATCCGGCGCTGGTGCATCCGTACCGCTCCGGCTTCATTAAGTGGGCTTAATAATCAATGATGAACAACGGAAAACACCTAAATTATAAATTTTTGGATATTCTGATGTCATTTTTCGTGATGACGCTTATTTTAAGTAATGTAGCGTCATCCGCGAAAATCATTGATTTAGGATTTTCTATTTTTGGACTGCCGCTCGCGTTTGACGGCGGCACGTTGCTTTTCCCGCTCTCTTATGTGTTTGGCGACATACTAACAGAGGTTTACGGCTTTAAGGCGTCGCGCCGTGTGATTTGGACAGGATTTTGCGCTTTGGCTTTAAGCTCGCTTGTGTTTTTTCTGCTGCGCGTCCTGCCCGCGGATCCGGTTTGGGAAAGTTATGCCGGAAACGCCGCGTATGACGCTATTTTAGGCGGTATGAGCACCGGAGGCATAGCTATAGCAAGCCTCGCCGGTTATTTTACCGGTGAATTTTCAAACTCTGTAGTGCTTTCTAAAATAAAAATAGCGATGAAGGGCAGACTGCTTTTTGTTCGCGCTATAAGCAGTACGCTTATAGGGGAATTTTTAGACAGCATAATTTTTGTCTCGATTGCCTGCCTTATGGGAGTTTTTGGCTGGGAACTTTTTTTCACACTCATTATAACAAACTATATTCTTAAATGTTTAATTGAATTACTCATGACGCCGGTAACTTACTTAGCCGTGTGGAAACTGAAAAAAACGGAAGGTGTTGATGTGTATGATACAGACGTTAAATACAACCCGTTTGCTGCTTAATTTGTATTATTAATCTTTTTTTCGTATATTCCGATATAGAAGTAATGTTATGACTATTGTTATTGATGGGATACCTGCGGATATTAGGTTTGAAAACGAAAAAACCTTAGGAGATGTCCTTTCAGGAATTGAAGAATGGGTTGATAATAGCGGATTTTGTTTAAGCCGTGTATTTGTCGATGGAGAGGACGCGGGGTCTGGCGTTATGGATGCTGTTTTTACCCGCAACATCGATGATGTAAAGATTTTGGACATAGTTACACGTCCGTATGGGGCGTTTTATGGCGAGGCGCTGACGGAGCTTGTAAAAATGCTTAATTCATGGCGCGAAAACCCCGCCGGCCGAAAAGAGATTGAAACAGAATATAAGAAAAGCCCTTCGTACAGCCTTATAGCCGCGCATGATAAAGAACTTTTAAGGATGCTGGGCGGCGGCGTTCTTGACGGAGTTTTTTCGAACGAAACTTTTGAAGAAACATTGGCGGCGGTAAATACGCGCTTATTGGAAGCCGAAGACCCAGTAACGACATTCTTAGAACTAGAACGCAAACTAGACGACGAGGCCGCAAAGTTGTCGGATCTACCTCTTGATCTTCAAACAGGGCATGATAAACGCGCCGCCCAAACGATTCAAAATTTTTCAAATATCGTGCAAAAAATGTTCAGACTTCTGCCGTTGTTACAGTATGCGATATTAAAAAAAACGGACGCGCCCGCAGGGCTGCTTGACGAATTTAAGTCCACGTTAAAAGAATTTGCGGAGGCTTATGAGAATAAAGATATGGTATTATCCGGCGATTTAGCTGAATACGAATTATCGCCCCGTATTAAAGAAATATACGCTATGCTCAAAGAAAAGCTGCCGAAGCGGGAGTTTGAAAATGCATAGATTATACCTTCTGCAAGATATAACCGAATTTAAAATCCAGTCCAACCCGCTTGACACGGCGGGCTTTCTTATCATGCTGGCATCGTTGACGGCTTTAATTATTTTCTTGAATGTTTCAAAAAAAGTAAGAAACAGCGCCATTTTCAGGGGTAAAGGTGTAGCTATCGCAAAAAAAGACGACACAAGTGTTGACAGCGCCTTTTACCGTGAAGTAAAACATATAGGATTGGACAAGAGAGAGGCGTCTGTTTTAGAGAAAATACTAAAAGACAGCGATGAAGATCCGATTAAAGCTTTGCACAATGAAGAAAAAACAGATGAATGTTTCAATCATTACTACAAAAAAATTTCACGAGATTACCGCGACGAAGAAGCGCTGCCATTACTGCTTGATTTATTTTCAATTAGAAACGCCGTTGAATATTTTTATGCTTATGAAAAAAATACATCCAATAAAGTTGTACGAAACTACAGGCGCAAGTCCATAACCAGTTCGTGCGTCTTTTATCTTGTCGTTTCAATAAAGCAGAAACATTCAAACAAAAAGAAACTTCTTGTCGAAGACGATTGTAAATATAAATGCGATATGTTGAATGTTTCTCAGGGTGGGTGCGCGATAAGTATGACGCAGTATATTAAAGCAGGCCAAATGATAAAAATAGAATTTCATATACTCAACAAACAGATTTCAGCCTTAGGGCAAATTTTGCGACTCAATAAAGATGGTGATAATTGGATTTATCATATAAAATTCCTGCGTTTGCCAAAAAAATCGTTGGTAGCGCTGAATGCGTATATTTTTGGATATTAAGGAGGAGGCGAGGAATTATGACTATTATTGAAATCAAGGACATGATTCGCAAAGATGTGCCTATCTATTACCGGCGCGCGTATAGCGGCAGCGCTGTGGTTGAGATTGCGGGTAAAACAGAGAATATGCGGACTGATTGGACTATCGAAACCACGCCGATTGGTACTAGAGAAACAACGATTACATTAACCGATAAGATCGATTATCCGTTACTCCCTCTGATTAAAGAGTTAAAGAAAAAGATTGAATACCTCGACGCTGAAGGAAAATTACCTTTATAGCAGCCGTGTTTTTCAAAAGTATTCCGTAAAAAACGCCGGCGCGGAATGGGATTTGGTTTTTATTACCAATTCCCATGATGAAACTTTTGAATTAGGCGGTGAATTAGGGCGATTTCTAAAGAAAGGCGATGTTGTGGCATTGAAAGGCGCTCTTGGGTCGGGTAAAACCTGCCTTTGCGCTGGAATTTGCGGCGCTCTTGGTGTAAAAGAGCAGGTAACGAGTCCTACTTATACCATAATCCATGAATATGAAGGCGGTTTCCCTGTATATCATATTGACGCATACCGGCTTTCAGGCGCGGAAGATTTTGAAAATTGCGGCGGCGTAGAGCTTATGGGCGGCGGCGGGATTACTCTTATCGAATGGGGCGAGCGCGTAACATCATGCCTGCCTAATGGCGCTGTCTATATCGAAATAAAAATTACAGACGGCGGCAAGCGCGAGATTTTTGTTAAAGTAACCGGTGATTTACGGGTGAAAAATTGAATATTCTTGCGATTGATACGGCCGCTGAAATATTTTCGGTTGGAATTTCTACCGGCGCGAGAGACTTTTGTTTTGAGGCGGACGCGGGAACGAGCCATTCCGAACTGCTTTTCGACACGATTGACGCGCTTGCGCGGCTTGCGCGTATTGAGCGGGAAGATATAGACGTCTTTGCCTGCGTGAAAGGACCCGGCTCTTTCACGGGGCTTAGGATAGGTTTTGCCGCGGTAAAAGGTCTCGCGCTTGCGCTAGGGCGGCGTATAATTTCTGTGCCCGCGCTTGACTGCGTCGCATACCGGTTTGTAC
>JAIRZA010000184.1 GCA_031267475.1 Spirochaetaceae bacterium
ACCTTGCCCAAATTTGTAAAAAAATTTATGCTAAACACAAGTTTTGGTACTATACACTTAAAACCAGCATAAAAAGTAAATTAGCCGCCATACCGCTTTTCCTGCGGCGAGGCGGCGAAACCCTGTTGCGAATGAACCTCCCCGCCCTGAAGGGCGGGGTATCTCGTAAGCGTTGCATAAATTACGAGGTTCGTTCTGTAAGGAAATTATTTAACTGCGGGGGCTAGTACCCCGCTGCGAATAAAAAATTTAAGGAGATTTTATGGCGCAACGTCAATTTCAGACGGAAGTAAGCAAACTGCTTAACCTCATTATTCATTCACTATATTCAAACCGTGAAGTTTTTTTAAGAGAACTCGTGTCAAACGCGTCCGACGCGCTCGACAAACTCAAATACCTTTGTGTCGCCGACGACGCTTACAAAAACATCAAATTTGATCCGCGTATAGATATTTCGTTCAGTAAAGAAGCGAAAACACTAACAGTGGCGGACAACGGCATAGGCATGAACGAAGATGAACTTGTCGATTCGCTTGGCACCATCGCCCGTTCCGGCACAAAGGCTTTTCTTGAAAAACTTGAGGCGGACGCGAAGAAAGACAGCAATTTGATAGGACAATTCGGTGTTGGCTTTTATTCAGCCTTCATGGTCGCCGATAAAATTGAAGTTATAAGCCGCAAAGCAAACGAAGATCAGGCGTGGAAATGGCTGAGCGACGGGAAGGAAACATACGACATAGAAAGCTCAAGCCGCGATACACAGGGGACGACCGTTTTACTCCACCTAACCGAAGAAGGCTTGGAGTACGCAAACCGCTGGGCAATCGAAGATATTATAAAACGCTATTCAAACCATGTCGCTTTTCCAGTGTATCTTACTTATGATGAAAAAAAATGGGACGACAAAGGAAATGAAACCGGAAGCGAAACGAAAACGGAGCGTATAAATTCAGGAACGGCGCTTTGGCGAAAACCGAAATCAGAATTAAGCCCCGACGATTATAATGAATTTTATAAACAGATTTCACACGATAATGAAAATCCGCTTTTATACATCCATACAAAAGCGGAAGGCTCCCTTGAATATACAACACTGTTTTACATCCCGGCTAAAGCGCCCTTTGATATGTTTCACGCGGATTATAAACCCGGCGTAAAACTGTATGTCAAACGTGTTTTTATTACAGAAGACGACAAAGAACTAATGCCGGTTTGGCTCCGGTTCATACGCGGCATAATCGACAGCGAAGATTTGCCGCTGAATGTAAGCCGCGAGATTTTACAGCAAAATAAAGTGCTGATAAATATAAAAAGCGCTTCCGTAAAAAAAATACTTTCCGAGCTTAAAATAATTTCAGAAACAGACAAAGAAAAATGGAATAAATTCGTCTCTGAGTTCAACCGTCCGCTAAAAGAAGGTTTATATTCGGATTGGGCGAACCGCGACGCGATTTTGGAACTAGTCCGTTTCAAAAGCAGCGCCGTTGAGGGCTGGACAAGCCTTGCCGAATACTCCGCCCGCATGAAAAGCGACCAAAAATATATTTACTATATCGCAGGCGGCGATGAAAAGACGCTTAAAGCGTCCCCATTGCTTGAATCGTACAAGGCAAGAGGCATAGAAGTTCTTGTGATGGACGAGGAGATTGACGAGATTGTCGTCCCGCAGATAGGCCGTTACAAACAGACTGCCGCGGACGCTTCGAAAGAATGGGAATTAAAAGCGGTAAACAGAAGCGGCGCGGACGAAGAGCTTGGCGAAAAACCTGATGATAAAGCAGAAAGCGACGCCAAACCGGTAATTGAAAAAATCAAGAACGCGCTTGGCGATCGAGTAAAAGATGTAAAACTTTCACGCCGCCTGCAAGATTCACCTTCCTGCATTGTAGCGGACGAAAACGATCCGTCTTTGCAAATGGCGCAAATGCTGAAAGCCATGGGGCAGGACAACATCCCCGATGTTAAGCCGATATTGGAGGTTAACCCCGTCCACCCGCTGGTCGCCGGTCTTAAAGATACGGAGGACGCTCTTACAATAGAGGATGTCTCGACCGTTCTGTTGGATCAGGCGCTGCTGGTTGAAGGGGTCAAACTTAAAGATCCAGCCGGTTTTGTTAAACGCCTTAACAGACTGATTTCGCAAAAGAAATAACGGCGGGAACATGAAAATGAAAACGCCTTTGACAGCGATTCTGCCGTTGTTATTTATTTCCGGCCTGCAACTCAACGCTATGGGCGGCAGTCCGCCCGCGTCGGAAATGGAAGACGCGGAATATATAAAAAATAACGGCAAACGGATAAAGGTCAGCGGGACTGCGCGCTTGGTAGGCAGTATGCCTTTTACGGAAATCGTTATAACCAGCGACGGCGTTGACTGGTTTATTGATAAAGACGAGCAGGATAAGTTTTCAGGATATGAAGGTAAAACCGTTACAGTAAGCGGAATCGCGCGTTACAACAACTTAGTATTAGCCAACGGAGAGAAGGCCGGTATAAAACATACTTTGACAAATATAAAAGAGATCCGGTGATGCCGGCCGCGTCCGGCGAACTCTACCGTTTTATAGTTTTTATACCACACGCGAATGTACGCGCCGAGTTTAACAAGTACCGGCGCGAACTATTCGCGTCCGGATTCGCCGCCGCGTATTCGTTCCCCGCGGCGGCTCCGGTCGCTCTTGTTCAAGCGCCTGCTTCCATGTACGAATTAAGGCGCATGGCCGCGCTTTTTAGGGAACGCTCTTATGAAAATTCCGCCGCCGGAAGAATTCAGACCGCTTCAATTTCATCAGCATACTTGCCAAACGGGAAAATAATCGCCGGGCCGCGCCTTTCTATCGAAACACCGCCAATCCCGGAAAGCGTATCAGTAATTGCAACCTTCCCGGAACTAATACTCGGCGTTGGCGTATTTCCTGAACGTCAACGGCAATCGCCCCTGCGATTACCGTTGCGATTGCCGCCGACGCTACAGCCGCCAATTAGTTTCAGCGCCGCCGCCCTTGCGAATATGACGCTGCGCCCGCTGGAATACGAAACTTCATATTCATGGACAATAGGAGAGCCGCAATGGCTGCCAGCGCGAAATTCCCGCCGTGAATGAGAGGGTAGGGAGGCGGCGGGTAAAAAATTGATTTTACCGGTTTTAACGCCGCCTACTCCCCACACTCCCCTCAAAAATGCTATAAAACCTATATGAATGTTCGAGAAAGACTGGATGCCATTGCTGAAAAACGGATATTGATACTGGACGGCGCTATGGGCACGTTGATTCAACGCCATAAACTCAGCGAAGAAGACTACCGCGGAGCGCGTTTCGCCGGACACGAGCATAAACTCAGCGGGTGTAACGACGTACTATGCCTTACAGCGCCGGAAATAATCGCCGGAATTCATGAACAATACCTTTCAGCCGGCGCGGATATAATCGAAACGTGCAGTTTCAGCGCCAACGCCGTATCACTCTCAGATTACGGATTGTCAGACTACGCCTATGAAATCAGCCGCGCCGCCGCCGAAATAGCCCGCCGAAGCGCGGACGCTTTCTCCACGCCGGAAAACCCCCGCTTTGTCGCCGGAGTCATCGGCCCAATGACTAAGAGCGCTGGAATTTCGCCGGATATGGATGATCCGGGCAAGCGGGCTATAAGCTGGGACGAACTTGAGGCGGCGTACTACGAAAATGTATCAGGACTACTCGACGGCGGCGCGGACATCTTGTTGATAGAGACAATTTTTGACACGCTGAACGCCAAAGCCGCAGGCGCGGCTGTGTTGCGCCTGCTCGCGGAACGCGGCGGACTCGACACCCCCATAATGATTTCCGCCGCTATTTCAGACGCCGCGGGACGCCTTCTTGCCGGACAGACAGTGGAAGCGTTTTATATTTCCATGAATCATCTTAATCCGTGGTCAATCGGGCTTAACTGCTCGCTAGGCGCGGAACTGCTTAAAAAATCCGCCGCCGCCCTTTCCCGCGTCGCGTCGTGCCGTATAAGCGCCCACCCCAACGCGGGACTGCCGGACGAAAACGGGGATTACACGGAAACGCCGGAAACTATGAGCGGCTTCCTTCGGGAGTATGTGGACGAAGGAATCGTAAATGTGCTGGGCGGCTGCTGCGGCTCCACGCCGGCTCATATAGCGGCAATCGCGGAAATGACACGAGAACGCCTGTCCATGGGGAAAAAACCGCGTCCGCTGCCCAAAAATCATCATGAAACATGGGTTTCCGGCCTTGAACCCGTACACATAGAACGAAATAAACTTACGATTGTGGGCGAGCGGGGTAACGCGCCGGGCAGCAAACTGTTTTTAGAACTAATCAAGGCGGAAAAATACGAAGAAGGACTTCGAATTGTCCGTAAAAATATAGAAGACGGCGCAAAAATCATCGACATCTGCATGGATGACGGCCTTATCGACGGCGAAAAGGCTATGGTCAGATTCGTAAACCTCGCGCTTTCCGACCCATGTATTGCAAAAGTACCATTTTTTATCGACAGCTCCCGGTTTTCTATAATAGAGGCGGCGCTAAAATGTATAGCGGGAAAAGCCATCGCCAACTCAATCAGCCTAAAAGAAGGCGAGTCCGAATTCTTGCAAAAAGCGCGGCGGCTGCGGGTGTTTGGCGCGGCGGTCGTTGTGATGCTGTTCGATGAACACGGACAAGCCGCGGACTACGAGCGCCGCGTGGAAATCGCAGTCCGCTCATACAGGCTGCTGACTAATGACGGCTTCCCGCCGGAAGACATCATCATCGACCCGAACATCCTCGCGGTTGCGACCGGCATGAGTGAACACGACAGGTACGCGCTGGATTTTCTTCGCGCAATCCCCGTTATACTAGAACGCTGCCCGCATACACACATCAGCGCCGGAGTATCGAACCTGTCGTTCAGCTTTCGCGGAAACCAGTTCGTCCGCAACGCGATGCACGCTGTTTTTCTGCACTTAGCCGTCAACGCTGGGCTTACCATAGCGATTGTCAACATCGCGGCGGCCGGGCTTTACGAGCGACTTTCTCCATCACTGCGCGATACGATAAAAGACCTGTTGCTATGCCGCGATGCAAACGCGGCAAACGCGCTGCTGGAAATTGCGGAGAAAGGAACTGAAGGCGGCGCGACACCAGCCGCCCACACTACCGCCCATGCGAGCAGGATAGAGGCCGCGCCGTGGGAGCGCGTCATATACGCCATGCTAAAAGGAGACGACGAACACATAAAAGAAGATGTCGTCGATTTGCTCAAAAAAATCAGCGCGCTGGAAATAGTAGAAGGCCCGCTTATGGAAGGGATGCGGCAGGTAGGCGAACTATTCGGCGAGGGGAAAATGTTCCTTCCGCAGGTTATACGCAGCGCCCGCGTGATGAAAAAAGCGGTCGCCGCGCTCGAACCATACATGAACACCAGCGCCGCCGACGCGCAATTGAATATGCCCCTCATCATCATGGCGACTGTAAAAGGCGATGTACACGATATTGGCAAGAATATAGTTGGAACAGTGCTTGCCTGCAACGGCTTTAAGGTGCTTGACCTTGGCGTTATGGTCGCCGCCGAAACAATACTGGAAACAGCCCGAAAGCAAGGAGCGCAGTTCATAGGCTTATCCGGCCTCGTCAGCCCCTCGCTAGACGAGATGGTTCATGTCGCCAAAGAAATGGAACGACAAGGACTGCGTATCCCGCTGCTGGTAGGCGGCGCGGCGGCCAGTCTTGCGCACAGCGCCCTGAAAATAGCCCCCGTTTACAAAGGAACAGTCGCCTATATCAAGGATGCGGGACAAGCGCCCGGCATTGTCCGCCGTCTGGCCAACCCCGCGTTGCGCCCCCGTTTTCTTGAAGAACTATCCACGCGGTATGAAGAGGCGGTAAACAACCACAACAAGATAGCAGCCGAACGCCGCCTTCTTTCGATAGAAGAGGCGCGTGAAAACCGCCTCCGCCTAGATTGGAATTCCGCTGAAACGCAAATTCCCAAGCCGAAGATTTTGAACCTTATTGATTTGAACGATTATCCGCTGGAAAACATAGCCTCGCATTTCGACTGGGACGCTTTCATGGTAAAATGGGACGACCCGTCGCGAAGAGACGCGCGTCTTGAACAAGACGCGCGTAATTTGCTTGACGAAATTGTCAACAGAAAACGCTTGTCGATTCGCGGCGTGGCGGGAATTTTTCCAGCGTTATCCAGCGGCGATGATATTTTGGTGTACGCCGGCGGTGTTGATGCTGAGGATGTATCCATCGAACCAATTTTGAAGATAGCCTGCCTGCGCAATCAAACACGGAAAGCGGCGGCGGCTCCAAATGTAAGCCTTGCCGACTTTATTAAGCCGTTAGAAGCAGCGCGAAACGGAATTTCGGCGGGATGCGACTATCTCGGATTCTTCGCAATAAGCGCCGGTTTTGGCATGGATGAGGCCAAGTCGGACTATTCCGGGCGCGGCGACGACTATCGCGCGATAATTTTTTCATTACTGGCTGACGGTCTTGTCGAGGCATTCAGCGAAGAGGCGCATCGCCGCATTCGCCGCGAGTGGCGGGCTTACTATACATCGACAGAATCAAACGCGGGGCGTTTTGGAATACGTCCCGCTTTCGGATACCCATGCTGCCCCGATCACGAGGATAAACGCGCCGTATTCCGCCTAATGGATGTTGAAAAACGCACAGGTCTTACCCTCACCGAATCCGCCATGATACGCCCGGCAGCCTCGCTTTGCGGGATGTATTTTGCTAATCCGGCTTCGTACTACTTTTCCTGCGGAGCGGTTGGCGGCGACCAACTAACCGACTGGGCGCGGCGAAAAAACATCAACATTGAGACCGCCCGCCGCCGCTGCGGTTTTTTGTAAATTATCTATGGCGGCGCTGTTTAACTGCAAGTTAAACAGCGCCGCCATGACGCGGAAACAAACATGACGCGCCGCCATGACAGAGCGGTTTAAAAGAAGTTTTTTGCTATGTTTAGAATTTACAGATAGAACTTCGCCGCTGAAACATACATTGGAAGAATAAAATGACGCGGCATGGGCATAAGCGCGAAAAACATGGAATAGCAGGCGACACACCGCCGCCGCAGAATTTCCATTCGCCGCCCATACACTATGTTGTATGCCGCCCGCCCTGTTTCTCGTTTAACCTCTACGGGAGTCGAACCCGTGTTGCCGGGATGAAAACCCGGTGTCCTGACCACTGGACGAAGAGGTCGCCATTGATGAATTCAGTCTACCAAATTTTAGTTTTTTATGTCAAGCGGCTGTCCGTACTCATTATGAATAAGACACACCCGCCAAAGTTGGAATGGATACTCCCAGAGTGGCGGAAAGCTGAGCCGCCATCTTTGATGGCGCGCCATATTGATGGCGCGGCGTCAAGAAACCGGGCGCTTCATGGGGACGGTAGAAATGATATTTATCCAGCCAAGCGTCTGTAATCTCTGAAAGCTCCGCCGCGTTCAAAGGCTCGTAGTGAT